>JALREE010000241.1 GCA_023256835.1 Pseudomonadales bacterium
AAGGCGGGCTGTTCATGGCCGACGACATCGACCGGCTCGAGCAGGTGCTGGGCAGGAAGCCCGAGATTGCGATGCGATCGGTGCGCTTCCGCACTCTGGGCTGCTGGCCGCTGACAGGCGCGGTCGAAAGCACCGCCTCGACGCTCGCCGAAGTGGTGCAGGAGACATTGCTCACCGCCACCAGCGAGCGGCAAGGCCGGGTCATCGACAAGGATGAAGGCGGCGCCGGGATGGAGAAGAAGAAGCAGGAGGGCTATTTCTGATGAGCCACCACCCTGCCTATGAAGCCGATGCCCTCATCGCCGAGGATATCGCCGCCTATCTCGACCAGCACCAGAACAAGCAGCTGCTGCGCTTCATCACTTGCGGCAGCGTGGACGACGGCAAGAGCACGCTGATCGGCAGGCTGCTGCACGACTCCAAGATGATCTATGAAGATCAGCTCAATGCCATCAAGGCCGACAGCGTCAAGTCCGGCACCACCGGCGGTGCCATCGATCTGGCGCTGCTCGTGGACGGCTTGCAGGCAGAACGTGAACAAGGCATCACCATCGACGTGGCCTATCGCTATTTCTCCACGGCACGGCGCAAGTTCATCATTGCCGACACGCCCGGCCACGAGCAGTACACCCGAAACATGGCCACCGGGGCTTCCACCTGCGACCTGGCGATCATCCTGATCGACGCCCGCCACGGCGTGCAGATCCAGACCCGCCGCCACAGCTTCATCACCTCGCTGCTGGGCATAAGGCACATTCTTGTCGCCATCAACAAGATGGACCTGGTGGACTACAGCCAGGAGGTGTACGAACGTATCAAGGCCGATTACCTGCAATTCAGCTCGCGTCTCGCCCAGGCCGATTTCCAGTTCATACCGATGTCAGCGCTCAATGGCGACAACGTGGTGAACCCGAGCGAACACATGCCCTGGTACAGTGGCCCGACCTTGATGGCCACACTGGAAACCGTGGAGATCGCAAAGGACCGCAACCTGCGTGATCTGCGTTTCCCGGTGCAGTACGTCAACCGCCCCAACCTCAACTTCCGCGGCTTCTGCGGCACCATTGCCTCGGGCATCGTGCGCAAGGGAGACGAGATCATCGTGCTGCCCTCGCAGAAGAGCAGCCGCGTGAAATCCATCGTGACCCACGATGGCGAACTCGAAGCCGCCTTCACGGACATGGCCGTGACCTTGACGCTGGAGCACGAGATCGACATCAGCCGCGGCGACATGATCGTGCACAGCGACAATTTCCCGCTGGTCACCGACGCGTTCGACGCCACCCTGGTGTGGATGATCGAGCAGCCCATGCTGCCGGGCAAGCTCTATGACTTCAAGCTGGGCACCAAGACGGTGAGCGGCAGAGTCTCGACCTTGCAGCACCGCATCGACGTCAACACACTGGAGAAAAGCCCGGCACCAACGCTGGAGTTGAACGAGATCGGTCTGTGCAGCATCAGTGTCGAGAAAACGGTATGCATTGACGACTACACGGCCAATCGCAGCACCGGGGCGTTCATCGTCATCGATCGTCTCACCAATGTGACAGTCGGAGCGGGGATGATTCACGCTCATGCCACCGGGCACGAACACCCTGTCGGAGTGCCCGGCAGCACCCATCATGTCACTCGTGAGGAACGAGCCGCGCGCTATGGCCAGCAGCCGGCCACGATTCTGTTCGTCGGCGTTTCTGGCGCGGGCAAGACAACACTGGCTCACGCCCTGGAACGTCGCCTCTTCGACATGGGGCGGGTAAGCACCGTGCTGGATGGCAAGGCCATGCGCCAGGGTATCAGCCGGGATCTGAGCCACGACGAGGCCGGCCGCGCAGAGAACCTGAGGCGCAGCGCCCATATCGCACGACTCATCAACGATTCCGGCGTGATCTGCTGCGCCGCCTTCGTCGCTCCCGGCAACGATGCACGCGAGCACGCCATCAGTGTGATTGGCAGTGACAACTGCCTCATCGTCCATTTGAACCCGTCCATGGAGGTGTGCCGACAGCGTGATCCGAGCGGCCTTTATGCGGCCGCGGAATTGTCCGGCGGCCAGGACGTGCCGGGTGTCTCGTATCCCTACGAAGCGCCCGAACAGGCCGTGCTGACACTGGACACCGGCGCTCTCTCGATCGACGAGTGCGTGAATCAGGTGGTGAAACTGCTCAAGGGCCGCAGGATCATCTGATCCTTTCGGCCCCTCGCCTAGACAGGATTGTCGATATCGACAAACTCGTGCACGATGCCAAAGCGTTGCACAAGATGTGCGGCCAGTGCCTGCACGCCGTAGCGCTCGGTGGCGTGATGGCCGGCCGCAAAGAAGTGCAGGCCGGTTTCCCGCGCGATATGGATCGTCTGTTCTGATGCCTCACCCGTGATGTAGGCATCCACACCCGCCTTCACCGCCAGTTCGATGAAATTCTGCGCCGCCCCCGTGCACCAGGCCACCGTTCGGATCGGTGACGCAACACCCGCAACGTGCAGCGGTGCGCGTCCGAGCGACTGCCGCAAATGCGCACACATGGCTCTTCCTTCGAGTGGCTGCGCCAGCGTCCCGGTCAAGCCGATGCTGTTGTTGTTCTGCTTGCCCAGATCCCCCGTTACGCTGAAGCCAAGCAATGCACCAAGCCTGGCGTTGTTGCCCAAAAGCGGATGCACGTCCAGCGGCAGATGATAGGCCAGAAGACTGATGTCATTTTCGAGCAGCACTCGCATGCGATTGCGCTTGATGCCGGTGATGGAGGCATCCTCGCCGCGCCAGAAGTAGCCGTGATGAACAAGAATCGCATCGGCCTGCAGTTCCACCGCACGATCGATGAGTGCCTGACACGCGGTCACCCCGCTGACAAGACGCCTCACCTCCCTTCTTCCCTCCACCTGCAAGCCATTGGGACAGTAGTCATTGAACTGCTCGGGGCGCAGCAGCGTCTTGATTTCCTTGAGCAGATCATCAAGCAGGACCATCATCGGAATTCACCTTCACTTGTCACGGGTTTGCTCGCATAATGGCGGCTCTTTCGAACCAGCGCGCGGCGTATGGTAGCAGAGTGTCCGGCACCAGCCCGAGTTGCGGCGAGCTCCCATGAAAAAGTTTCTGCAATTCATCAGCTGGCCTGTCGTTGCCGGTGTCCTCTTCGCCGTCATCCTGGTGCAGTATCAGCAGATCTCTCGGTTGTCGGACCTGATCAACGCCATGCCTGCTGTTCCGGCAAGCACGCAGACGAGCTCCGCCGCCGATGATTTTTCCCTCGCACAGGCCGTTGATCGTGCAGCCCCCTCCGTGATCAGCATTCACTCGACCATCCGGCAGCAGATTCAACTGCCTCCGGTGGAGGAGATCCCCCCGATCTTTCGCAATCTGCTCGAGAACATTCCCGCCGAACGCTCTTACAACAGCCTGGGATCAGGGGTCATCGTCAGCGATGAAGGTCATGTGCTGACCTCCCTGCACGTGATCGAGGGTGCCGAAGACATCGAAGTGCGTTACGCGGATGCCGGCAACAACACCTTCATCAGCGCGGCGCACCTGATCGGCTCCGACCCAGGCACCGATCTCGCCCTGCTGCAGATCGAGGTCGAAGGCTTTCCGCCGCCCATCCCCATCGGTTCCTCGGACGACGTGCGCGTAGGCGACACTGTGCTCGCCATCGGCTTTCCCAGCCAGGAGCTGATCAGCCAGAAGTCTGTCTCGCGTGGCATCGTCAGTGCACTGGGCATCCCACAGAACGGACTGCCCATCGTGGACTACATCCAGACGGATGCGGCCATCAACTACGGCAATTCGGGCGGCGCGCTGGTCAACTCTCGCGGCGAGCTTATCGGCATCAATTCCTTCATTTACTCGCAGTCAGGGGGGTCCGACGGCATCGGCTTCGCGGTTCCCATCAACAAGGCCATGGGCGTCGTGGATCAGCTGCTGACCTTCGGCGAAGTGAGTCCGGGTTACCTGGGGGTGATCACTGGCGAGATGCTGACCGAGGAAACCAGCCTCAATTTCTTCGGTCGCGCTGATGTGGAGGGCCTGTTGATCGAACAGGTGAATGCCGCAAGCCCCGCGGAACAGGCTGGCATCAAGGCGGGCGACGTCATGACCGCCATTGACGGGCTGGCCATCAACAGCGTCATCAGCGCGATCGATCAGATCAACCGCAAGGCGCCAGGGCAGACCGTCACTCTGGGCATCTACCGCGAAGGCGAGACCCTGGAGATTCCGGTGGAACTCGGCACCGGCAGCTCGCAGTACCGCATCCCGGAAATCCCCGGCAATTGAGCGCTCAGCGGCGGTAGTCCGCCGACAGGGCGTGAGCCTGCAGAAACTCGTTTCCCGCCAGCTCCGACGCGATACCGGCCAGAGTTGCCGCACCTTCCCGCGAACAATGGATGATCGAACTGCGCTTCTGGAAGTCGTAGACCCCCAGCGCCGAGAAGAAACGTGCCGTCCCTGAGGTGGGCAGCACATGGCTCGGCCCCGCGCAGTAGTCCCCCAGCACTTCAGCACTGTAGCGCCCAAGGAACAGGGCGCCGGCATGGGTGATGCGTTCGGCCAGCAGATCGGGCTTGTCCACCGACAGTTCGAGATGCTCGGGAGCAATTCGGTTGCTGATGTCCGCTGCCTCTTCCAGAGTCTGGCAGAGGATGAAAATGCCCCGATTGGCAAGGGACTTGCGAATGATCTCGCGACGCTCCATGGTCGGCAGCAGTCGTTCGATGCTCGCCTGCACCCGGTCCAGGTACTCGGCACTGGGACAGATCAGGATCGACTGCGCCTGCTCGTCATGCTCCGCCTGCGAGAACAGATCCATCGCGATCCAGTCCGGGTCGGTAAGCCCGTCGCAGAGGATGGTCAGCTCGGAGGGGCCGGCAATCATGTCGATGCCCACCTCCCCAAACACATGCTTCTTGGCGATCGTGACGTAGATGTTGCCCGGGCCGGTGATCTTGTCCACCTTGGGCACGCTCTGCGTCCCGTAGGCCAGCGCCGCAATGGCCTGAGCGCCCCCGACAGTGATCACGCGCTCGACGCCGGCGAGTGCGGCAGCCGCGAAAATCAGGTCGCCCTGCTCGCTCCAGCGCGTGGGCACCGCCGCGATGATCTGACGGACGCCCGCCACCTGGGCAGGAATGCCGTTCATCAGCATGGACGATGGATAATTGGCCTTGCCCCCGGGCACGTAGATGCCGACACGGTCCAGCGGGCTGATTTTCTGCCCGTAGACGGAGCCTTCGCTATCCTGATACTGCCAGGACGATTGTTTCTGTCGTTCGTGGTAATCACGGATTCTGGCGGCAGCCTCGCGCAGGGCTGTAGCCTGACGGGCCGGCAGGCGCTCGAGGCTGGTCTGCATCTGCTCGCGACCAACGGTCAGTTGCGCGATGCTGTCAGCCTCGACGCGATCGAAGCGCCGGGCGTACTCCAGCAGAGCCTCGTCGCCGCGTGTGGCGACGTCGGCCAGAATGCCACTGACCAATAGGTTGATCTGCGGGTCGCCCAGCATGGCGCGGTTGAGTCTGGCACGCAGGGCCGTGTCGAAGTCGCCGGCACGCGAGTCCAGGCGGACGATGGCGGGAAAATCAATGCTCATGGGACAGTCTCACACCTGCGCTCTGGCCTCGACAGCATCAGCGAGGCACTGCAGCAGCGGCTTGATCAGCGCGTGTTTCATCTTCAGCGCTGCCTTGTTGACGATGACCCGGGAGCTGATCTGGGCGATCAGCTGCAGGGGTTCCAGTCCATTGGCCTTGAGGGTGTTGCCGCTGTCCACGATGTCCACGATCAGGTCGGCCAGCCCCATGGACGGCGCCAGTTCGAGCGCACCGTTGAGCTTGATGACATCGACCTGCACACCCTGCTCGGCAAAGTAGCGCTTGGTGATGTTGGCGAACTTGGTGGCGACCTTGATGCGACCGGCCACCGGCGCAGCGCCGACCGGCGCAGCCGTCATCAGCCGGCACCTGGCAAGCTTCAGGTCGAGCGGCTCGTAGAAGCCTTCGCTGCCGTGTTCTAGCAGCAGATCCTTGCCCACGACCCCCAGATCGGCACTGCCGAACTCGACATAGGTCGGCACGTCGGAACCGCGGATCACCATGATCTGCACGCCGGGCAGGGTGGTGTCGAAGATCAGCTTGCGACTGCTGTTGATGTCTTCCAGCGGTGCGATGCCCGCCGCCTCGAAGAGAGGCAGCACCTCGTCCAGAATGCGCCCCTTGGTGAGCGCGATCACAATCTTCTGACTGTTGTTGGAATTCATGGGACGCTCATGCCTTCAAGAGGGAATCCGACGGATGCGGGCACCAAGCAGCTGCAACTTTTCTTCGATGCACTCATAGCCACGATCGATGTGATAGATGCGATCCACGATGGTCTGACTGTCCGCCACGAGACCGGCGATGATCAGACTGGCCGAGGCACGCAGGTCAGTGGCCATCACGGGCGCTCCCTTGAGCGCGGACACGCCGGTCACGATCACAGTGTTGCCTTCCACATGCATGGAGGCGCCCATGCGATTCATCTCGTGCACGTGCATGAAGCGATTCTCGAACACTGTCTCGGTGATGGAGCCGGACCCTGAGGCCACGGCATTCAGGGCCGTGAACTGCGCCTGCATGTCCGTCGGGAAGGCGGGATAGGGCGCAGTGCGCAGTGACACTGACTTCGGTCGCTTGCCATGCATGTCGAGTTCGATCCAGTCCTCGCCCACGCGAATGTCGGCGCCGGCTTCCACCAGCTTGCTCAGTACGGCCTCCAGGATATCCGGGCGCGTGTCCTTGACCTTGATGCGGCCCCGCGTGGCGGCAGCGGCAATCAGGTAGGTGCCGGTCTCGATGCGGTCCGGCATGACGGAATAGCTACAGCCGTGGAGCGACTTGCGCCCGTTGATCACGATGGTGTCCGTGCCCTGACCGTGGATATCGGCTCCCATGCGATTCAGGCAGTTGGCCAGATCGACGACTTCCGGCTCGCGCGCGGCGTTCTCGATGATGGTCTGACCATCGGCCAGCGTGGCGGCCATCATCACGTTCTCGGTGCCCGTCACGGTGCACAGGTCCATGAAGATGTGGGCGCCCTTGAGGCGACCATCCACCGAGGCCTTGATGTAACCGTCCTCCACGATGATGTTGGCGCCCATCTTCTCCAGCGCGCTGATATGCAGATTCACCGGCCGGCTGCCAATCGCGCAGCCGCCAGGCAGGGCGACTTCCGCCCGGCCGTGGTGGGCCAGCAGAGGGCCCAGCACCAGGATCGAGGCCCGCATGGTCTTGACCAGTTCATAAGGTGCGCTGAGCTGCCGGATGGAACCGCTGTTCACTTCCACATTGAGCTTTTCATCCACCACCGGCTCGACACCCATGCAGCCGAGCAGTTCCAGCATGGTCGTGATGTCGTACAGATGCGGCAGGTTGCATACCTGCACCGTGTCGCGTGTCAGCAGGGTGGCCGCCAGAATGGGCAGCGCGGAGTTCTTGGCACCCGCAATGCGGATCTCTCCGTTGAGGCTCACACCCCCTTGAATCAAAAGTTTGTCCATGTCGTCAGTGGTCCGGATCGGAAGGGGAATGATCAGAGTTGCGAGGCACGCTCGGCCACGGTCTGCAGTCGCATGCTGACCGCATGAATGGCCCCGGAGGCGATATGAGGATTGAGTATCTGGTAGATCTTCTGCTGTCGCTTCACGGCGTTCAGGCCGTCGAAGACATCCCCGGTGGCGTATACCTGGAACTTGCCGCCCTCCCCCTGCACCACGATGTCGCAAGCCGGAAGCTGTGCTGCCAGCATGTCCTTGATCTGATCTGCGTCTATTGCCATGAAATCTCCGTGTCGCCCCGAAGGCCTGGGCGCAAATGCCTACTGCCAGTTGTCAATGACCTGATCGATGTCATTGCCATGACGGTTCATCAGGGCCGAGAACTGGGTGAAATACTGACGGCGCAGGTTGATGCCGCCCACGTAAAGATTCTTGAGCTTCCACTCCCCCACGTCGTTGAGGAACAGCGTGTACTGCAGTTCCACCGTGGAGTTGTTGGCCGTGATCTGCATGCGCACATTGGTGTTGAGTGCAGGATCGGGCGAAGGCTCACCGGCCGGCAGGAAGACCAGTTCCTGACCGTCATAGCCGACCAGCGCCGCACCATAGAAGCGGGTCAGTGTCACGCGCAGCTTCTCGCCGAAACGGGTGATCTGCTCCGGGGTGGCCTGTTCGGCGTAGCGGGCCATCACCCCGATGGCAACCTCGTCGAAGTCCACGAAACCAGACAGCGACTCCTCGATGCTGGAGAAATAGCGCTCGCGGTCGGTTTCGAAATAGGGCTTCACTTCCTGCACCGTGGCCAGCAGGGCATTGACGGACTGCTCGGCCGACTGCAGGGCACTCTGCTCTTCAGCCGCATGTGCAAACAGCGGGAGGTTCAGAACAAGGGCGGAGGTGGCAAGCAGTTTTTTCAGTGATTTCACCAGTCTGATCTCCTGTATGGGCGCATGCGGGGGGCGTGGCTGCCCCTTTCGCCGGACGCGCAGAGTCTACCTCAATCCCGCAAGGCAATAAATTACTACTTGCAAAGAATGGCAATCCTTCGTCTAATTTGCCGCCGGCCTTCCAGCACCATCCGGACCTGTCCGCGACGGTAGAGGTTCAGGATTCCTGCCCATGTTCGACGGCACTTCCTGCCGACACGCGCAGCAGCGCGCGGCAACCCTTCGCGCGAGCCTGTCATTTCTGTACCATGAATTCAGAAAATGATTGCGGACAGAGACTGTCACCCGGCGCAACGCTTCAAGGAATTCGCAATGACCGACCAGAACCGCTTCATCGCCAGCGCGCTGCGCACCATCGACATCGAGCACCGAGCCATCGGCGAACTGTCGCAGCGCCTGGGCGCGGAATTTGCCTTGGCATGTGAACGCATGCTCCACTGCCGCGGTCGAATCATCGTGACGGGTATGGGCAAGTCCGGCCATATCGCCTCGAAGATCGCGGCCACCTTGTCAAGCACCGGCAGCCCCGCTTTTTTCGTGCACCCGGCCGAGGCGAGCCACGGCGACCTGGGCATGATCACGGACCAGGACGTGGTCCTGGCACTGTCCAATTCCGGCACCACCAGCGAGATTCTCGCAATCCTGCCCATTCTCAAGCGCAAGGGCATCCCCCTGATCAGCATGACCGGCGCGCCGCAGTCTCCCATCGCCCAGACCGCGGACATCCACATCGACGCGAGCGTCAAGGAAGAAGCCTGCCCTCTCGGACAGGCGCCGACCAGCAGCACCACCGTGGCGCTGGTGCTTGGGGATGCCATCGCCATGGCGCTGCTGGAAGCACGCGGATTCACGCTGGAAGAATTCGCTTTCTCCCATCCTGGCGGCCGTCTGGGTCGCCGACTGCTGCTCAAGGTCAAGGACATCATGCATGAGGGCGACGCCATCCCGCGCGTGCATCCTGACGCCCTGCTCAGCGATGCACTGCTGGAAATCACGCGCAAGGGCCTGGGAATGACCACCGTGGTCGACCCCGCCGGCGCCTTGTGCGGCGTCTTTACCGACGGGGACCTGCGCCGTACACTCGACTCCGGTCGCAATATCCGGGAAACCCGCATTGGCAGCGTCATGTCCAGCGGCGGCAAGAAAGTGAAGGAAAGCGCTCTGGCCACGGAAGCCGTCAGAATCATGCAGGAAAACAGCATCTACACCCTGATCGTGGTGGACGAGAACGAGTCTCTGCGCGGAGTCATACGCATGCATGATCTACTGCAGGCCAATGTGGTCTGACACCACGCGCCATATCCCGACGACATCAACAGGACACCTCCATGAATTTCGCCGCCGAGCCCACCGATATCCTGCAGCGTGCCCGCGACATCCGGCTGCTCTTGCTTGATGTCGACGGTGTGCTCACCGCCGGCGAGCTTTTCCTCAGTGACAGTGGTGAAGAGATCAAGGCCTTCAGTACCCTGGATGGACAAGGCATCAAGCTGCTGCAAGGCGCTGGGGTGCAGGTCGGCATCCTCAGCGGGCGCCGATCCACGCTGCTGACGCGTCGCGCGGAGAATCTGGGCATCAGCCTGGTCATCCAGGGGCGCGAGGACAAGCACACCGCCCTTCTGGAGCTGTGTTCCGCTCAGGGCCTGTCGCCCGCCGCAATCGCCTATGTCGGGGACGATTTGCCCGACATCCGCGTCATGAAGGCCGTCCACCTGGCCTTCGCTGTGCCCAACGCCCACGCGTCCGTCAAACAGGTGGCCCATGCCTGCACCAGTCTTGGCGGGGGACACGGTGCTGTGCGCGAAGTGTGCGATTTCATTTTGCAGGCTCAGGACAGATACGATGCTGCTCTTGCCCCCTACCTCTGAAGCCTCCGTGCCCACGCGAGCAGGCCTGCGCCAGCGCTCTGGACGCCTCTTGCTGGTGGTCTCGGCCATCGCGCTGCTGCTGATCTTCGGCGGCCGTCGCCTGCTGGAAGTGCCGCCCGCGCTGCTGCCCGAGCCACTGCCACTGCTGCCCCTGGAATACGACGCCTATGCCACCGGTGTCACCAGCGTGCTGTACAACGCGGAAGGTCGAGTGGAATACACCCTGGAAGCCGCCGAACAGACACACTACCTCGACAACACCACCGTGCTGAAAACCCCGTTCGTGAAGCTCCACCAGGCCTCCGGCGCACTCTGGAATATCATGGCCGGTTCGGGCAGAATCCACGCAGTCGAAGGGGGTGACGCCATCGAACGCCTTGATCTGCAGACAGGCGTCGAGGTGTACCAGATCGACGAAATGGGACGGCGCATGCAGCTGAACACCGAATTCCTCTCGGTGTTTCCCCAGACCCAAACCATGAGCACCGACCTCGCCGTCACCATGGTCACCGACTCCCTGCAGCAAAGTGCCACCGGCATGCGTGCGGATCTCCAGCAGGATCAATTGACATTTCTCGGACAGGTCAGAGGCCGATATGAAGTACCCAGCAGTCAACCCTGACCTGCGCCGGCGTATCGCAAGCGCAGCCCTTTGTGCGCTGCTCGCCCTCAGCGTCTCTGCCCAGGAAGGCACGGGCAGTCACGAATATCGCGCCGACGGCGAAACCACCATTGACACACGCAATGGCGTGCGCGTGATCACGCTGCGCGACAATGTGTTCGTGCGTCAGGATCAGGTGGAGCTGACGGGAGACGTCGCCGTGCTGGAATACGACATGGACAACCAGCTGCAGAAGGTCACCCTGACCGGAACGCCCGCTCGCTTCTCCCAACAGGCGGAGGACCCGGCCAATGCGGTTTCCGGGTACAGCGACACCATCAACTACTTCGCCGGCGCACAGGCCGTGGTTGAATTCATCGGCACCGCCAGTTTCACCCAGCCAGGCACCAGTCTGTTGTGCGCGCAGATCCGCCACACCATCGAGACCGGTGCCACCTCGGGGCAGGCATGCAGCGGTTCGCTGAGCCCGCAGACCGATTGATGGACAGTCTCAAGGTCTCCCATATCGCCAAATCCTACAAGGGCCGCCAGGTGGTCCGGGATGTCTCACTGAGCCTGAACAGCGGGCAGATCGTGGGGTTGCTCGGGCCCAACGGCGCCGGCAAGACCACCTGTTTCTATATGATCGTGGGCCTGGTGAAGGCGGACAGTGGCAGCATCGCGCTCAACGATCAGGACGTCACCCTGCTGCCCATCCATGCCCGTGCGCAGCGCGGTCTGGGCTATCTGCCCCAGGATTCCTCGATATTCCGCACCCTCACCGTGGCCGAGAACATCCTGGCCATCCTCGAGACGCGCAAGGATCTCGACCGGGCCGGCCGCGAGGCACGGCTGGAGAGTCTGCTCGCCGAATTCCATATCGGACACATCCGCAACAACAAGGGCATGAGCCTATCCGGGGGTGAACGCCGACGCACGGAGATCGCCCGCGCCCTGGCGACCGAGCCGCGCTTCATCCTGCTGGACGAGCCCTTCGCCGGCGTCGACCCGATTTCCGTCAGCGACATCAAGGACATCATCCGCCACCTCAAGCAGAAGGGCATCGGCGTGCTGCTGACCGATCACAACGTGCGAGAAACCCTCGACATCTGCGAAAAGGCCTACATTGTGAGCGAAGGTCAGATCATCGCGGAGGGCAGCGCCGAGGAGATTCTGGCCAATCAGAAGGTGCGCGAAGTCTATCTCGGCCATCAATTCCGCATCTGACACAAATCAGGCTTGAAATTTGCGTCTCTCTTACGGCACGATACTTGCTAACATCCTGAGCCGTCACCCGACCATGAAGTACTCACGCCGATGAAACTCTCGCTCCAGCTCAAGCTCGGTCAGCAACTGACCATGACGCCGCAGCTGCAGCAAGCTATCCGCCTTCTCCAGCTTTCCACCCTCGATCTGCAGCAGGAAATCCATCAGGCACTGGAATCCAATCCCATGCTGGAACTGGACGAGGACGATGACTTCCACAGCCGCGCTGACGAACTGGCGGAGGTGAACACCGAGAGCAGCATCTCCAGCGATGACTACAACCTCGACCGCATCGCCGGCAGCAGCACCAGCACCGACAGTTACGAGAGCGGCGAGGCCGCGTCCGGTGGCGACTACGAGGACAGCCGCTGGGAAGACCAGATTCCGGACGACCTGGCGGTTGACAGCAGCTGGGATGACATCTACCAGACCACCTACACCACGGGCAGCGGCTCTGGCGATACCGAGACTTCCGACTTCGAATCCCGCAACAGTGTGACCGAGAGTCTGCAGGATCACCTCATGTGGCAGCTCAATCTCACGCCGATGTCCGACCCCGACCGCCTCATCGGCCTCGCCATCATTGATGCCATCGACGTCAACGGCATGCTGACGGTGAGTATCGATGCCATTCACGCCAGCCTCATGCGTTCGATCGACATCGAACCGGAGGAAGTACTGGCGGTGCTGCACCGCATCCAGCAGTTCGACCCGGTGGGTGTGGGCTATCGTGATCTCGCGGAATGCCTGCTGATCCAGCTCAACCAGTTCGAGGATGCCGAGACCACGCCGGCCATTCGCCACGCGCGCGCCATCGTCAAGGATCATCTGGTGCTGCTGGGTAATCGTGACTACGCCCAGCTCATGCGTCTGGTACGCATCAAGGAAACTGAGCTGCGCGATGCCATCTCCATCATCGAGTCACTGAACCCCAGGCCAGGCGCCGACATCGCTCCGCCCTCCACCAGCTACATCATCCCGGACGTCATCGTCACCAAGGACAGTGATACCGGGCGCTGGCGCGTCGAGCTCAATCCCGAAACCGCCCCCCGCATCCGCATCAACGCGGACTATGCCGCCCTGGTGCGTCGCGCTGACAGCAGCAGCGACAACAATTATCTGCGCGACAATCTGCAGGAGGCTCGCTGGTTCCTCAAGAGCCTGCAAAGCCGCAATGAAACCCTGATGAAGGTGGCCACCCGCATCGTCGAACATCAGAAGGGCTTCTTCGAGTATGGAGAGGAAGCCATGAAGCCGCTGGTGCTGCATGACATCGCCGAGGCTGTGAACATGCACGAATCCACGATCTCGCGCGTGACCACGCAGAAATACATGCACACTCCCAAGGGCATCTTCGAATTGAAGTATTTTTTCTCCAGCCACGTGAGCACGGCAGGGGGCGGCGAATGCTCTTCCACCGCGATACGGGCGCTCATAAAAAAGCTGGTGGCCGGCGAGAACGCCCGCAAGCCACTGAGCGACAGCAAGATCACCAAGTTGCTCGAAGCCCAAGGCATCAACGTGGCACGTCGCACCATTGCGAAGTACCGCGAGTCCCTGTCCATTCCTCCTTCCAACGAACGCAAGAAGCTGGTCTAGTCACGCGCACCAGCGCGCGCCGGGGAAAGTGAAAATGACGCATGACTTCCCGCGTGGCGATGCTAGAATGGCGCCCGAATTTCAGTCATACGAGAATTCGCGACAATGCGCATCGACACGCTCCTGACTCCGGAACGCTGCTTCTGCAATCTGCCCGGCGTGAGCAAGAAACGTTTTCTCACCACGATCAGCGAGCGCATTGCCCAGCAGACAGGCACCCTGTCGGCAGACCACATCTACAGCGCGCTGCTTGCCCGCGAGCAACTGGGCAGCACCGGCATCGGCAATGGCATCGCAATTCCCCACTGCCGTGTGGCAGCCTGCAAGAGCATCACCGGCGCACTCGTCACGCTGAACGAAGGCATCGATTTCGATGCGATCGATTCGCGCTCTGTCGATCTGCTCTTTGTCCTGATAGTCCCCGCCGAGGAAATGGCTGAACACCTCAAGGTACTCGGCAGTCTGGCCTCCCTTTTCCATCAGGAAGACCTCTGCCGACGACTGCGTCAGGCCGAGTCCGCCGAAGA
>JALREE010000103.1 GCA_023256835.1 Pseudomonadales bacterium
CCTCAGCCTGCGCGATCAGCGCGAGCTTGGCGCTGGCGTTGGCCTGCAGGGCCTTGCGCTTGAACTGGCGCACGGCGTTCAGGGCATTGTTGAAGCGCTTCTGCAGCTTCTTGATCTTGGCCTGCTCAACCGGGGCGTAGAGCTTCCAGTCGTCCAGCGCCTTGGACTCGAGCTTGTTCAGGTTGGCGACATTCAAGGTCTCGGCCGTCAGTGTGGGCAGTAGCTCCTCGAGCTGGGCGCAGATCTTGTTGCGCTCCTCCAGGTTGCTTTGCAGCTTGGCCTTGCGCTCCTTGAAGTATTCCTTGCATGGCTCGAAGGCCTTGTGCGACAGCTCGTTGAACTGCGTCCACAGCGGGTCGTTCTGAATGCTGTGATGCAAAGCCTTCCATTCGTCCTGCAATGCCTTGATTTTCTTTGCTTTTTCGGCGGCGTGCAGGCCGTCTTCGGTGAGTGCCTGCATCTGCGCGATCAGCTCGAGCTTCTTCTGCGTGGCGGCGAAGTTCTTCCAGTCGATCAGCTCGGTGATGCGCGGCTTGTAGGGCGCGAGCATGTCCTGCAGCTGACGGCGCAGGGCGTCGTCGGCGTTCTTGATGGCGCCTTGCACCTTGTCCCACATGCGCTGAGCGTCGTTCACCTGCCCCTGCTCGATGTGCTGCTCCATGGCGGCGATGTGCGCGACGGAGTCCTGGTGCAGCTTGGCCAAATAGGCCGCGTTGCGCTCCAGCAGCTTCTGCGCCTGGGCCTCGAGGGCGAGGCACTGGGTGTAGAGCTCGCTCACCGGCAGGGTCGCGGGCCAGGCATCCTTCTGAAACAGTTTTTCGAGACGCTTGCGCACGCCGGCCAGCAGGGCTGTGCGCTTGGCGGTGAGGGCGTCGAGTTCGGTCTTGAGCGCGTCGAGATCGGCCTGCTTGGCTTCCAGGGCGTGGAAGGCCTGCAGATTGCGGCCAAGGGTGTCGACCAGTGTCTGGGCGCGGGCCTGCAGGTCGGCGTCCAGCGCAGTGGCAGTCTGCGCGAGCAGGGCCTGCAAGGCGTGCTGATGATGTTCCAACGCGCCGATCTGCTCGGCATTCACTGGTGCCGCAAGGCTGGCGAGAACGGCATCGGCCGCGTCACAGGCGGCGCTCAGGTCGGCATCGCTGCGTGCAGCCAGCGCCTCTTGCTGGCGCTGGGCGGCGTGTTCGGCGATGCGCTCGCGCAGACTGGCGCAGGCCGCCTCGAAGCGCGCCTGCAGGGCGGCGTCGGTGGCGTGGGCCACGTCCTGCCACTGCGAGAGCTTGTAATCGAGCTGGGCCTGGCTGAGTGCGCCGATCACCTTGCCGGCGAGGGTTTCCACCGCTTCGCACAGGCTCAGGGCCTGCGCCTCGTCGGCAGCCTGTTGCGCCCGGGCTTCATGGGCTGCCTGCAAGTGTTCCTTGCAGTACTTCAGCACGGCCTTGTCCTTGTGCTTGACCAGTTCGGCGAGTTGCTCCAGCACGGCGAGGTCCTGCAGATGGCGCGCAGCGGCCAGGCGGACGGTGTGATTGTTGGAGTGGGCGGCGATATCGAGCAGGCCCTTGTCGTCCAGTGCGAATGCCTGCAGCAGATGGCCGAGGGTGGCCAGACCGGTTTCGTCACAGCCGCAGTCGTGCAGGATGGCCAGCAGCAGGGGCTTTTCCGTCAGGCCTCGCATCAGCTCGATGCGCGTGGCGGCCTCCAGCGGGCCGGGCGCGGCGCCAGAGAGGACGCGGCAGTACTGCACCAGGGCGGCGTGCTGGATGTCGGCATCGGCATCGGCATCGATGCGCAGCGCCTCGAGATCCTCCAGGCTCACCACATGGGCAATGGCCGCCAGACGCACGGCGCGGTCCGGGTCCTTGCGGGCCAGCTGTGCCAGAATGGCGGAGGCTTCAGCGGCATCGGGCTGGTCGGCAGTGCCGGGGTGCTGCAGGTCGGCAATGGCTTTCAGACGTACGGAGGGGTCTTTGTCCTGCCATTTCTTGCTCTGTAAAAACGTCTGAAAAATCATTGTCGTCTTTGTCTCTTGAGGGTTCATGGCGGGCAACTGCAGAAGTACCGCTTCGCGCTGCCGGGGCTGGCGCGCAGGTGCCGCTGGAATGGCGCTTGCTGTGGAAGGTGGATGTCTCCAGTGCCGGCGTGGCGCGTCGCAGGTGGCGCGGCGAGCAATGCCGGGGTTTCGAAGTGCGGCCATTCTAGCAGAAGTTTTTTCGGCGCCGATAGCCGCGCCGGCCCGATATCTGCGGGCTCCAGGCAGCCGGACGGACGGTGCTATACTCGCTTCGCAGCCACCCGCGGCAAGGCCTCGTGAAGCCCATCCATTCCGTCACGCGCCCTCATCATCATGCTCCCGGACGAAGTCAAGAACGCCATTCAGAGCGCCTATCGGCAGTTGCTGGAAAGCAAGGGGCTGCGGCCACGCTATGGTCAGCGTCTGATGATCGCCGAGATCGCTCGGGCTCTGTCAGGCATCGGCGCTGTGCAGCAGACGGACGACAACGACGCGCAGCAAGGCGATGCGCCAGAGGACAGCGGGCCGATCTGCGTCATCGAGGCCGGCACCGGCACCGGCAAGACGCTGGCCTATGTGCTGGGCACGCTGCCGGTGGCGAAACACTTCAAGAAGAAGGTGGTGCTGGCCACGGCCACGGTGGCCCTGCAGGAACAGGTCACCCTGAAGGATCTGCCCGACATCCTGCGGCACAGTGACCTGGAATTCTCCTTCACCCTGGCCAAGGGCCGCGGTCGCTATCTGTGCCTGTCCCGCCTCGACCTTCTGCTGCAAGGCAATGCCAGCCTGGATGCCATGGCGGACCTCTACGGCGAGGTGCTGACGCCGCCCAATGCCCACAGCCAGGCGCTCTACGAGCGAATGTTCCGCAAGATCAACGCCGGCGAGTGGCAGGGCGATCGGGATGACTGGGAAGATATGCTCTCCGACCAGGACTGGACGCCCGTCACCGTCGACAACGGCCAGTGCATCGGGCAGAAGTGCTCGAACTTCAGCAACTGCTGTTTCTACCGTGCCCGTGACGAAGTGCAGAAGGCCGACTGTGTGGTGGCCAACCACGACCTGGTGCTGGCCGATCTGGCGCTGGGCGGCGGGGTGATCCTGCCGGCGCCCCAGGACACGATCTACATTTTCGACGAAGCCCACCATCTGCCGCTCAAGAGCAACAACCACTTTGCCTGCTTCACGCGGCTCAAGGGCAGCCTGAGCAATCTGGAGCAGTGGCGCAAGACGCTGGTCAAGCTGCAGGCCGACCCGTTGCTGGAGGAAAAGCGCACGCTGCAGCGCGAACTGCCCGCCCTGGAAAATCTCATGAGCATGGCCGAACTGCGGATCAACGAAGTCTGGCCCTTGTGCGAGCAGCTGCTGCAGCAGGCGCCGCTCGAGCGCCAGGGCGAGCAGGCGCAGCAGTTCGCCTTCCCGCTGGGCGTGATTCCGCCCTCGCTGCAGACCCTGGCCGACGCGCTCGACGCCCTCTACACCCAGCTGGGCACGGTGCTGCAGGACGTGGCCACGGAGCTGAAGGGCAGCATCGAGGCCGGTCAGTCGCTGGCCACGCGGCAGCGGGCCGAGTACTGGTTCCCGCTGCTGGGCAGCATGGTGGCGCGCGCCGGTGCGGCGCAGAAACTCTGGCACAGCTTTGCCCGCACCGACCCGACCGGCACTGCCCCCTGGGCGCGCTGGCTCGGTCTGCAGGATCTAGGAAGCACGCCGGACATCAGCCTGTCCTGCAGCCCGGTGCTGGCCGCCACCACGCTGCAGGACAAGCTCTGGCGTCTGTGCGCCGGTGCGGTGCTGACCTCGGCCACGCTGTCGGCACTGGGGCGCTTCGACGTGCTGCAGATGCGTGCCGGACTGCCCGAGCGCACCGTCTATCACCGTATCGCCAGCCCCTTCGACTATGCGAACGCGGCCAGCTTCGTGGTGCCGAAACTGCACTGCGATCCGGGCAATGCGCAGCAGCACACGGAAGCCATCATTCGACTGTTGCCGCGCGTGCTGGATCGACGCGAGGCTGCGCTGATGCTGTTCAGTTCACGCCGTCAGATGCAGGACGTGCTGGAAGGGCTGTCGAAGGACTGGCGGGAGATCATCCTGTGTCAGGACGACTACCAGAAGGCGCAGCTGCTGAAGTTTCATCGACAGCGCGTGGATCAGGGCGAGCCGAGCATCATCTTCGGTCTCGCAAGTTTCGCGGAAGGGGTTGATCTTCCAGGGAAATACTGTGAACACGTGCTGATCGCCAAGATCCCGTTCGCGGTGCCGAACGATCCGATCGAGGCCACCCTGGCGCAGTGGATCGAGCAGCGCGGGGGCAATCCCTTCATGAGTCTGGCCGTGCCGGAAGCGGCGTTCAAGCTGGTGCAGGCGGCCGGGCGCCTGCTGCGCAGCGAGACGGATACAGGGCGCATCACCCTGTTCGACGAGCGTATCGTCAGCAAGTTCTACGGAGCGGCGATCTTCGACTCGCTGCCGCCCTACCGCCGCGAGATTTTCCCCGCCGCGTTGCTCAGTGACGACCGTAAGTGACGCCGTTCCTGCGGTCGATGGCATAGCCGACGCCCGCGCCGATCAGGGCGCAGATCACCAGCACCACGGCCAGATTGTCCATCAGGGCACCCAGGCCCAGGCCGATGAACACCCCGCCTGCCGCACACATGGGCAGCAGGCTGGTCGCTTTGACTTTCTTGTTCTTTCGGGACATGTCGTTCTCTCGCTTGCAGAGGATGGCGTCAATTGCCGGGCTGCGGCAGGGCATTGACCTGCCGCAGGTCGAAAATCATGGTGGCCGTGGTGGGCGTGGCGGCTGTGGTGTCACCGCGCAGGACGGCAGCCTGATCGATGCGATCCACCACCTCCATACCCTCCACCACACGGCCGATGATCGTGGCGCGTCCGGCCAGCCAGGGGGCATCCACCAGGGTGATGAAGAACTCGGCGGCATTGGCCCCGGGGCCATCACTCGCCATCGCCACGCTGCCGCGCAGCGGCGGCTTCGACTCCAGCCGCTCGTTATAGCGATAGCCCAGGTTCTCATAGGCCTGACGCAGGGTCATGGCGCGCAGCGCATCGTGTATCTCGAACTGCCTCGCCTCCACAGCCTCGGGGCTGCTGATGCCCAGGCGGCGGTACAGCGGCACCAGGATCTCGCGCTCGAAGTCCTCGCGGCTGGCCAGATTCAGCCAGGGATGGGGCTTGCCGAAGGGGTCCAGCACCTTTTCCTCGTGCAGCCCGAACTGGCGGGCGTTGATCTCGTCCTCGACCCGGTATTCCGGCACCGGTGCGGACGCCGAGCGGGGGGCCCCGGCCTGCACCAGGTAGTTGCGCAGGATGCGGTGAAACAGCAGGCCGTCGTAGTAATGCGGCGTCACGAAGCTGCCGGTGCTGACGTCGAACAGCGGCACCCGGGCTTCGGCAAGTGCAATGACGTTGGCGACATTGCGCGGGGCCGACTCGGGGAACAGCTCCAGGTAGATGTCTCCGCGCGAGGTGCGCATCAGCAGCAGCGGATTGGCGGGGTTCTCCATGGCGGCCGTGGCCGAGGCAAGGTCGGCGCTGGCGAGTGCAGGGCAGCTCAGCAGCAGGACGACGCTCAGGCGGCGCAGAAGTGTTCTCATGGGGCTTGGTATCTCGTGATGTGACCTGCCGCAGGCGGGTCGCTGGAATGTCGTCAGGATTGTAGGGGCAGCGTCGAGGCCAATGCAATGCGGCTCAGGAGCCCTGATGACGGGCGAGATCGGCGGGCGTGTCGACGTCCTGCAGGATGCCCGGGTCGTCCACTGTCACCAGATCGATCTGGCCAGGATGGCCGCGCACGATCTCCCGCGCGCCGGCATCCCCGTTGCAGCCTTGCAGGGCCGCGAACCAGTCGGCACCGAAGCCCACCGGGTTGCCGCGTTCGTTGTCGTGCACCGGCACCAGGATGCGGTCCTGCCGCAGCGCCTGCAACAACAGCTTCAGGGTGTCGGGGCGGATGAACGGCATGTCCGCCAGACACACCAGACAGCCGCGCCAGGGCGGCAGCGCGCGCATGCCGGCGGCCAGCGTGTGGCCCATGCCCAGCGCGGCGTCCTCGCACAGCACCAGTTCCTCAGGCTGCGCACCGCTGTCCAGCAGCAGCGCCTGCAGATCCGGGCGGGTGACGATGCGCAGAGGTGCCTGTGTGGCGCGCAGCTGTTGCAGGGTGCGGGCCACGACCGTGTCGCCGTTCTGCAGGGGGGCCGCCAGTTTCAGGCCGCCGAAGCGACGGCTGAAGCCGGCCGCCAGCAAGAGGATGCCGGCGGGGGCAGGGGGAGTGGGTGTCGTGCGCATGGGGTCAGAGGCTGTCAGTGCAGCACGCGGACCTGCGGGGGCTCGATGTCGTCCTCCAGCAGGCTGATCTCGAGCACCAGGCCCGGATGCGCGCTGTCGTGGCTGGCCAGGGCGGCGGGTGACACGCTGCCCGCCAGCTGCTGCATGGACAGCAGTTCACGCTCGCTGGCGAGCAGGTCCCGTTGCAGGGAGTCGGGGACTGCCCCACCGGCGCCGCCCGCCAGTTGCAGTTCCAGATGACGCTTCAGGCGGTTGACGACGCTGGTCATCATCGCGATGGTCTGCGTGAGCTGGTCCAGCGTCATCACGCTGCCGTCAGTGCTGCTTTCGGTGGGGTCTTGCTTGCTCATCGTACGTCTCCTGCGTCAAGCCGCACTGCCGGTCACTCCCAGGTCAGCGCACCGCCCGTCTGATACTCGGTCACGCGCGTCTCGAAGAAGTTCTTCTCCTTGCGCAGATCCATGATCTCGGACATCCACGGGAAGGGGTTCTTCACGCCCTTGAACTGCTCC
>JALREE010000239.1 GCA_023256835.1 Pseudomonadales bacterium
ACCCACGACCGCTATTTCCTGGACAATGCCGCTGGCTGGATTCTGGAACTTGACCGTGGCCATGGCATTCCCTACGAGGGCAACTACACGACGTGGCTGGAAACCAAGGAACAGCGCCTGGCCACCGAAGCCCGTCAGGAAGCTGCGCGCGAACGTACCATCAAGTCCGAGCTGGAATGGGTTCGAGCCAACCCAAAGGGCCGCCAGGCCAAGAGCAAGGCCCGCATGGCGCGCTTTGAAGAGCTGAATTCCCAGGAATTCCAGAAACGCAACGAGACCACCGAGCTGTACATTCCGCCCGGCCAGCGTCTGGGTGATGTCGTCATCGAAGTGAACAATCTCTGCAAGGGCTTCGGTGAGCGCACGCTGATCGACAACCTCAGCTTCAGCATTCCCAAGGGCAGCATCGTCGGCATCATCGGCGGCAACGGCGCGGGCAAGACCACCTTCCTGCGCATGCTGGTGGGTCAGGAGCAGCCGGACAGCGGCAGCATCCGTCTGGGCGAGACCGTGGAGCTGGCCTATGTGGACCAGAGCCGCGACGCGCTCAACGGCAATGCCACCGTGTGGGAGGAAATCTCGGATGGCCTCGATGTGCTGCAGATCGGCCGCTACGAAGTGCAGTCGCGCTCCTACGCCAGCCGCTTCAACTTCCGGGGCAGCGATCAGCAGAAGTTCGTGAAGGATCTGTCCGGGGGTGAGCGCAACCGTCTGCACCTGGCCAAGCTTCTCAAGCGCGGCGCCAATGTGCTGCTGCTGGACGAACCGACCAACGACCTCGACGTGGAAACCCTGCGCGCGCTGGAGGAAGGTCTGCTGAACTTCCCGGGCAACGTGATCGTGGTGTCGCACGACCGCTGGTTCCTCGACCGCCTGTGCACCCACATCCTGGCCTTCGAAGGCAACAGCCAGGTGGTGTTCCATGAAGGCAACTACAGCGACTACGAAGCGGATCGCAAGAAGCGTCTCGGCGAGAGCGCGGGGCCGACTCGCATCAAGTACAAGCGCCTGAGTTGAGGGGGCACCGGGCGACTCACAGCCCCAGCCGCTCCCGCAGCTTCAGCATGCGCGCGTGATTCTCCTCGCCGCTCAGGGGCTGCGGCACGCTGGGCGGCAGTGCCTCGGGGGTGGCCACGTCCAGTGGCTCGCCCCGCAGGGCGCGCTGACACAGCAGGTGATAGTGGTATTCGAACAGCGGCAGCACCTTGTCCTCCGGCTCGCTCGCCAGCAGGAACCAGCCCGTGGCCTGGCCCGCCAGATACACTGCCGGATGTGACCACGTCGCCTCTGCCTTGGGCGAGTCCGCGCGACAGGCCTCGATGTAGGCCTGGCGCGCCGTCGGCAAGCCGAACAAGCCCGGCCCTTCCTCGCAGGCCCGCACCACCACCGAGACTGTGGGCAGATAATCGTGGGTCTTCACCACATGACGAGCCGCCGCCACGATCTGCGCAGGGCTGTAATCGGCCAATGCGCCGAGCCAGTATTTCTTGGCCAGCACCAGACGCTCTTCGCTGCCATAGGCCTTGTAGTACTGGTTGTGATAGGCGATCTCGAACTCGGCGAACAGCTGATTGATGGCGTCCACATGATCGGGGCCATCGGCGTCGGGGGCCTGCTGCGTGCGCTCTCTATTCTGCCCAGCTGCGGTCGGTGAAGCGCTGGAAGGCTGCGCCAAGGACCTGCTGGTGCTTTCCAGCAAGGGATTGATCTTGTGCATCGATGACACTCATGTTCGACGACTCGTCGAGCCGTCTTGCCCATTGGAATTTGATGTATTGCAGGAAACGCGTGTTCCAGGACGCATGCACCTGATTGGTGTCACGCCAGTAGAGCACGAACTCAGGCACCTTCTGCCGCGCGAAGTCTTCGTCAATCTCGGCGAGGCGCAGCACTTCATAACACTCTGCGCTCGGCTGCCAGTTCTCGGCGATGCGGCGCGGCTGGCTGTCGTGCTCGATGGTGGAGCGGAACCTGCTCCATTGCCGCCGCACATGCTCGATGAAGCGCGTGTTCCAGGCTCCGTTGCTGACACCACGTTCACGCCAGTAGAGCACGAATTCTGGAACGGCATCCTCGATGAACTGCGCATTGATGCCCGCGTTCTCCAGGATCACGAACGCATCGCTGCTCGGCCACCACTGCGGCGACATCTCGGTTTCCAGTTCGCTCATGCCGCGGCGCGTCTGCTCGGCCCGCCACTCGCGCAGCACGAACTTGTAGAAGGCATTGCCCCAGGAGAATCGCGCCTGACCGCGCTCGCGCCAGTACATGACGAAGCCCGGCACCAGCTGGCGCACGAAGTCCTCGGGGATGTTCTGCTGCCGACACTGCCTGATCCACTCGTCACCCGGCTGCCAGTTGGCCGGCATGTAACTGGCGCCCTGCCCCTCCGCAGTGCCTGCCACCGGCAGCTCGGCGGCGCGAGGCTGCTCCGCGCGACGGCCGCTGGCGATCTGCCGTCGCGGCGGCTCGGCCGCCGGACGCGCCTGATTGATGGCGAACCACTGGCTGTCGGGGCGCTCCGTGACCGGGTCGATCAGGATCAAGCCCAGATCCTGCAGGCTCTTCTGCACACGCTTGATGTCGATCAGGGCCCAGAAAGGCAAGGCCTTCTGCAACTGCCCCTGCTCCAGTTCGATCCAGACAAAGCGGTCTTTCTCGCGCAGCGGCCGGTGCGCCATCAGCTCACTCAGCACGTGCAGCAGCACGGCCTCTTCGAGGCCGATGGTGGCGCGGCAACCTCCACACCCACTCGCTGTGGAGCGATGGTGATGATTTTC
>JALREE010000293.1 GCA_023256835.1 Pseudomonadales bacterium
CTGAGCCAGCGCGAGATCACCGGCGACAGCCACCCCTACGGCCTGCAGCTGATCATCGCCAGTCTCGGCAGCGCCGTGCACGGCGGCGACCCGCTGAATGTGCTCGACATCGATCCGGCACTGGCGCAGCTGCGCGAGCAGATCCGTGATCCGGCGTTCATCAAGGGTCTCATCCGCCGCCTGCTGCTGGACAACGCGCACCACGTGGTGCTGACCATGACGCCGGATGCGCATCTGGCCGCGCGGCAGATGGAAGCGGAGATCCAGCGGCTGCAGGCCATCAAGGACAGTCTGAGCCCGCAGGACACCCAATCGATACTGCAGCGCAGCCAGCAGCTGGCCGCACGCCAGGAGGCAGTCGACGACCCGTCCTTGCTGCCCAAGGTCGGTCTGGCCGATGTGCCCGCGGACTTGCCGCAGCTCGTCGCCACCCAGAGCCACATCGGCGTGATGCCGGTGAGCTTCTACGCGCAGGGCACCAATGGACTGTGCTACCAGCAGATCGTGGTCGACCTGCCGGCGCTCGACGACGACTTGCTGCAGATCCTGCCCTACTACGCCAGCTGCCTGTCGGAGTTCGGCGTGGGCGCACGCAGCTACACCGAGGTGCAGACCTGGCAGTCCAGAATCAGCGGTGGCGTGAATTGCTATGCCAATGTGCGCAGCGCCATGGAGGATGCCCAGAAGACCCGCGCCATCCTAGTGCTGTCCAGCAAGGCGCTGGTGGCGAATCAGGCCGCCCTGAGCGAGCTGCTGCAGCAGACCTTCACCCAGGTGCGTTTCGACGAAGTGCAGCGCCTGCGCGAAATCATGGACCAGATCGCCGCACGCCGGGAAAGCAGCATCACCGGCCAGGGGCATTCGCTGGCCATGACGCTGGCCAGCAGCGGCATGAGCCCGACGGCGCGCCTGAGCCATGAGTTCACCGGTCTCGCCGGCATCGGCACCCTGCGCAGCCTTGGTCGCAGCCTCAAGAACGATGCCGAGGCCCGCGCCCTGCTGGAAAAATTCCGCGCCCTGCACGCCCGGGTACTGGCCGCCCCGCGCCGTTTCCTGCTGATAGGAGAAGCCGCCGAGCAGAACGCCCTGCATGCCAGCCTGGAGCAGTGCTGGCAGTCTTCGCAGCCGGCTTCAGCCTCCGGCAGTGCGCTGATTCTGCCACCCGTGCACGAGCAGGTGCGCCAGATCTGGACCACCAACACTCAGGTGAATTTCTGCGCCAAGGCCTACCCCACGGTGCCGGCCGGGCACCCGGATCACGCCACGCTGTGCGTGCTGGCCGGCTTCCTGCGCAACGGCTTCCTGCACCGCAGCATTCGTGAACAGGGCGGTGCCTATGGTGGCGGTGCCGATCAGGACGCCAATTCGGCCTCGCTGCGTTTCTATTCCTACCGCGACCCGCGCCTGGCCGAGACCCTGGCCGATTTCGACCGGGCCATAGACTGGGTGCTTGGCAGCGGTCACGAATGGCGTCAAGTGGAGGAAGCCATCCTCGGCGTCATCAGCGCGATGGACAAGTCGACCTCTCCGGCCGGCGAAGCGAAACAGGCGTTCTACAACGAACTGTTCGGCCGCACGCGCGAAGCCCGTCTGGCGTATCGTCAGCGCGTGCTGGAAACAACCGTAGCTGATTTGCAGCGCGTGGCCCGGGAGTATCTGCGACCAGAGAAAGCGAGTGTCGGCGTGATCAGCAACAGCGGCAATGCCAAGTCAGTCAGCGCTCTGGGACTGGAAGAGCACTCGGTCTGAGTGCTTTTTTCATTGTCTTTTCAATGAATTGCGGAAAGATAAAGAATGTGCGTAAAAAAAGTTCAATGGCGGTGGAACTAAGTGCAGGGGCCACAGTCTGATTGGGTGTAGGTAGATTGCAGACAAAATTGTGGGTTTTGTTTCATTTTATCTCTCCCTTGATAGTAGTCATTTAAGCCCGGCCCCTTGGCCGGGCTTTTTTTCGCCCCACGAAACTCATTCGCCGCGCGCGGCCATGATCGTGTCATAGGCTGACTTGATCTCCTGCGTCTTGCGCTTGGCGATTTCCATCATCTCTTCCGGCAGGCCCTTGGACACGAGCTTGTCCGGGTGATGCTGAGCCATCAGCTTGCGGTAGGCCTTCTTCACCTCGGCGGTGTCGGCGGTGCTGGCGAGCCCGAGCACCTTGTAGGCATCTTCCAGACGGTCCTGCGGTTTCACATCGGCGGTGAAGCGGAATTGCGCGTTCATGCGCAGCACCAACTGGTCGTACTCGGCCTGGGAGAGTCCGAGACCCAGTGCAATGCCGTCGAGCACCTTGCGCTCGGCCGGCGCCATGGCGCCATCGGCCAGAGCGGTGGCGGTCAGGATCTCCAGGAACATCTGGATCAGATTGCGGCGACGCAGACATTCACGACGGAATTGCTCCAGCACCTGGGCACTGGGAAAGCCCGGCTGCTTGCCCTGCTCGAAGAGTCCGATAGCCAGCTTGCGCTGCTCGGGCTGCAGGCGCATCTGGTCCATCACCTGCTGCGCCAGGGAGATTTCGTCCGGGCTGACACGGCCATCGGCCTTGGCCACATGGCCCATCAGCGAGAACACTGCCGTGAAGAAGGCGGTCTGCACACGCTCGGTGCTGTGCGCCCCCAGCGCAGGATCGGCATCCACCCCGGACATGCCCTTGTCGAAATAATTGCCCAGCGCCGCGCCCAGCACGGCGCCCAGGGGACCGCCCATCATGAAGCCGAACGTGCCGCCCAGTATCTTGCCCCACCAGTTCATGCGCTTGCCTGCCTCGCTCAGAAGATTCGTTGCCACCAGCTCTGGCGCAGGGCCGGAGCACATTGTTCATACTGCGCCTGGTAGCGCTGCGCATTGCGCTGCACCGTGTCCGCAATCTCCAGCAGCCAGGGTTTGTCGGCGTAGCTGCCACGGGCGAAGCCGGTATTGCCCTCGTGATAGGCCAGATAGAGATTGCGGGCATCGTCACGGGCGATGGCATTGCGGCGCACGCTGTTGGCGTTGTACCAGCCAACGAAATCCACGGCATGGGCGAAATTGCTGCGACGCGCCAGGCGATTGCCGGTGGACTCGCGGTAATCATCCCAGGTGCTGTCCAGCGCCTGGGCATAGCCAAAAGCGTCCGACGGGCGCGGACCGGGAATGACGCCGAGGATGCGCGTGCGGGCCGGGCGGGCGCGGGCGCGGAAACCGGATTCCTGATAGATGAAGGCCATCGACACTCCCACCGGAATGTCCCAGCGGCGCTGGCTCTGTTCGGCCGCGCGGAACCATGCGCGCTCGTCCTCGAACAGACTGCAGACATCGGCCGCCTGCCGCGGCGCGGTACTCAGACAGGCGCTGAGCGTGGTGCCCAGCAGAAGCAGGAACACGAGGCGCCAGACGCTCATGCCTCGTGCTCCGTAAGGAAGGCCAGGAACGCGGTTTCATCGAGCACCGGCACCTCCAGCTCCACGGCCTTGTCCAGTTTCGATCCGGCCCCGGGCCCCGCCACCACGTAGTCTGTCTTCTTCGACACACTGCCGGCCACCTTGGCGCCCAGGGCCTGCAGACGCGCCTTGGCATCGTCACGGGTCATGGTCTCCAGCGTGCCGGTGAGCACGAAGGTCTTGCCGGCCAGCACATCCGAGGCGGCAATCACGGCCTGATCGGCCCAGTGCACGCCCGCTTCACGCAGGCGCGCGATGACGTCGCGGTTGGCGGCCTGTTCCAGGAAGTGCTGCACGCGCGCGGCCACGATCGGGCCGACATCGGGCACTGCCTCCAGGGCGGGAATATCGGCTGCCAGCAGCGCTTCCAGGGAACCGAAATGGCTGGCCAGAGCGAGTGCCGTCGCCTCGCCCACCTCGGGAATGCCCAGACCGTAGAGAAAGCGCGTCAGCGTGGTGCTGCGGGCCTTGTCGATGGCCGTGACCAGATTGGCAGCCGACTTGTCCCCCATGCGCTCCAGCGCCGCGAGCTGGGCATGCTGCAGGTGAAAGACATCGGCCACATCATGGATCAGGCCGGCATCCACCAGCTGCTCGATGAGCTTGTCGCCCAGGCCTTCGATGTTCAGGGCACCACGCGCGCAGAAATGGCGAATGGATTCCTTGCGCTGGGCCGGGCAGACCAGGCCCCCACTGCAGCGGAACAGGATCTCGCCGTCGGGCTCCACGGGCGAGCCGCAGGCCGGGCAGCAGGCGGGCATCTGCACGGGACGGCGCTCGGCCGTGCCTGACTCGGTGTCGTCCTCGATCACCTTCACCACCTTGGGAATCACATCGCCGGCACGGCGGATGATCACCCGATCCCCGATCTGCAAGCCCAGCCGGACAATCTCCGCCATGTTGTGCAAGGTGGCATTGCTGACCGTCACGCCGCCCACGAACGCCGGTTCCAGCCGCGCCACGGGGGTGATGGTGCCGGTGCGTCCAACCTGGAATTCGACATCACGCACGACAGTGGCGACCTCCTCCGCCGGGAACTTCCAGGCGACCGCCCAGCGCGGGGTGCGCGCGTTGAAGCCCAGCTCGGCCTGCAGCTGCAGGCGATCCACCTTGAACACGGCGCCGTCGATCTCGTAGTCGAGTGCGGCCCGGCGCGCCAGCAGGTCATTGGCATAGGCCAGCGTCTGGCTCACGCCTTCCACCTGCTCGATCAGGGGATTCACGGGCAGGCCCCAGCGCCGCAGGCAGGCAAAGGTCTCGCTCAGGGACTGCCAGGGCGCAGACTCTTGCGCGTCGAGAACATTGGCCCCGTAGCAGAACAGCCTCAGGGGGCGCGTAGCGGTGATGCGCGGGTCCAGCTGGCGCAGAGTGCCGGCCGCTGCATTGCGTGGATTCACGAAGGTTTTGCCGCCGCTGGCAAGGGCCTGGGCATTGACGGCCTCGAAGCCCGAGCGACTCATGTAGATCTCGCCGCGCACCTCCAGGCGCGCAGGCACGGCAGGCAGCGCTTCGTGCGCGGCAGGATGCACGGGGAGACGCAACGGCACATCGCGCAGGGTGCGCACATTGTGGGTGATGTCCTCGCCGGTCACGCCATCGCCGCGTGTGGCCGCCCGCACCAGCACGCCGTCTTCGTACAGCAGGCTCACGGCCACTCCGTCGATCTTGGGTTCGCAGCTGAAGCGGATGGCGGAGGTGGCATCCAGTCGCTTGATGATGCGGGCTTCGAAGTCCTGCAGTTCGGCCTCGTCGAAGACCTTGGCCAGCGACATCATCGGCACTTCATGGGTGACCTGCACGAAGCCGCTCAGGGGGGCACTGCCGACGCGTTGAGTGGGGGAATCGGGGGTGATCAGCTCGGGATGCAGCGCCTCGAGCTGCTCCAGGCGAGCGAACAGCCGGTCGTACTCCGCATCGGGAATCTCCGGAGCGTCGAGAGTGTGGTAGAAGTAGTCATGATGGTGGATGCGGGCGCGCAGCTGCGCCAGCTCGTCGACAAGGGCTGTGGTGACAGCCCCGGATGTGTGCGCGTCACTCATCTGCGGCAACCCGCCTTCACTTTGCCTGCCGCAGCTGCCGCAGGTCGAAGTCGCGCACGCGCTGACGGTAGTGCTCGATGGTCTGCGCGGTCATCACGCTGCGATTGTCATCCTTGAGATCGGCATCCAGCGCGATGCGCACCTTCTGCGCGGAGTCCAGCATCTGCTCGAAGGCCTGCATGTTGTTGCTGGCCGCGCTGGGCAGCGTCATGAAGAAACACAGACCGCGGGTGGAGAATTCGCTGATGCGGTTCAGGTCGAAGGTACCGGGATTGACCAGGTTGGCGACACTGAAGAGTACAGGCGTGCCCGTATCGGCCCCCAGGTGCCGGTGGAAGATGGCCATGTCGCCGAAGCGCAGCTGATTCGCGAGCAGCACCTGCAGCATCTCGACACCGCTGATCTCGCGGTCTGGACGAGCCACCACGTTGAGCACCAGCACTTCACTGAAATCCGGGACAGCGGGTTCGCGGGGAGGCTCGGCGGCTTGCGCCCGGGCGGGCTGTCGCGGCGCTTCCGGTCGGCTGGCTTCCTCGCGGGCCGGACGCGGCGTCGGTGCCGACTCCACGGCAGCAGCCGCTGCCCGTGCGGGACGCTCGTCCTGGAAGGCACTGGTCTCGCGGCTTGCAGCCCGCTCGCTGTCGCGCTGACGGCGCGGCGGTTTCTGTTCGCGGGCGCGTTCACGCAGGATCTCGTCTTCGGGGTGATCCAGGCTCAGCTCCTTCTGCCGGGACTTGTCCAGCGGCTCGCGGACGGGACGGGACGGCGCTGCCACGGTGCGCGGGGCCGACACCTGGTCGTCATCAAAATTGTCCAGACCGAGCACGGGTTCGGCACGCTGGGCGCGTTCGGGCTCCTGCACGGCTTTCTCGGCGGCCGCAGCGCCCATGCCGGAAAGCTTCGCGCCGGCCCACTGCAGCCAGCGGCGCGGGCCACTGCGAGTTTCCTGCACGGGGGCAACGGCGGGCTCCTGCTCTTCTTCGTACCAGCTCTCGGCACGGGAGCCCTCGCCTGCCCGTGGCTTCAGCAGCACGTCGTCCGCGTCGGCCTCGTCGTCGCGATAGACCTGGTCGAATTCCTCGACCTCGGGTTCGTCGTCCTCGCCGTCCTGATCCTCTTCCCAGGACTCAGGCAACTCGTCCTCGGCGTCGTCGTAGTCCTGGTCATCGTCGTCCCGGGCGTCGTCACGATCGTCCCGGTACTCGCCACGCTCATCGGCACGGCCACGGGCAGCGAGTTCGTCGTCGGCATCGTCGTAGTCGTCATCCTCGTCGTCCATGTCGTCGCCATCATCACGATCGTCGTCCTCGTCGTCATCGTCCCAGTCGTCATCGTCGCGGTCCTGGTCTCGATGACGGGCGTCGCGCTCGTCTTCGTAGTCGTCGTCATCCTCGTCGTCATCGGCGTAGTCATCCGCGTCGTCGTAGTCATCGTCCTGCCGGGCGTCGTCTTCGCGATAACCGGCGGCACTGAAGGATTCACGCGGCTCATCGTCCTGCTCGAACGCGGGGCTGTGGCGGGCGTCGTCCTCGTCATCGGTCATCGCACCCGGGGAGGCAGCGGCGCCGGCAGCCAGTGGCGTGGCGGCAGTGGCGGCCATGCGATCGATGGGGCGATGCACTGGCTTGAGAGTGCGCTGGCTGTGTTTCTGGCGGGCGGCATTGCGGGCATTGGCCACGCTGGAGGCGCGGGGTGGCTCGTCGAGCGGCTCGTCCTCGCCGAGGGTATCCATGAGCACGGGGATGGCCTGATCGCGGGCCGTGAACTCGGAATTGCGCTTGACCACCTGTTCGAAGGAGCGCTGCACCAGGCGCGCACCCCCGTTGGGCAGTTCCGACGTCAGCAGCTCGTCAGGGTCGTACTGGGGGATGTTCTTCTCCAGCGCCATGCGCAACTGACCGCGCCGCGCCCGCAGGGCGACATAGAGCCCACGCAGGATCACGCCGACGATGGCAAGGATCAACAGCAGTATCATCAGTTCACGCAGACCCATAACCCAGTTATTTCCTTAAGTCTTTTAGCTAATTGTCCGTTTTATAACGCAAAAATGCTGGCATGTGAACTTCTTTACATGGCCGCCAGTTCCGCCGCTTCGGCGATGTCCACCGCCACGATGCGGGAGACCCCCGGCTCGTGCATAGTGACCCCCAGCAACTGGTTCGCCATTTCCATCGTCAGCTTGTTGTGAGTGATGAAAACGAACTGCACCGACTGCGACATTTCCTTCACCAGATTGGCATAGCGGCCCACGTTGGCATCGTCCAGCGGCGCGTCCACTTCGTCGAGCATGCAGAACGGCGAGGGGTTCAGCTGGAAGATGGAGAACACCAGCGCGATGGCCGTCATGGCTTTCTCTCCGCCCGAGAGCAGATGAATGGTGCTGTTTCGCTTGCCGGGCGGACGCGCCATGATCGCCACGCCGGTATCCAGCAGGTCCTCGCCTGTCATGTCCAGATAGGCATGCCCGCCGCCGAACACCTTGGGGAACAGCTCCTGCAGGCCGGCGTTGATCTTGTCGAAGGTTTCCTTGAAGCGCGTGCGGGTTTCCTTGTCGATCTTGCGGATGGCGTTTTCCAGCGTCACCAGCGCGCGCTCGAGGTCATCGTTCTGGGCGTCCAGATAGACCTTGCGCTCGGACTGCGTCTTGTATTCGTCGATGGCTGCGAGGTTGATGGCACCCAGGCGCTGCACACGGCTGGCGATGGCCTCGAGTTCGCGCTCGCAGAAGGCCTGGTCCACGCCTTCCGGCAGCGTGGCGAGCACCGTCTGCAGGTCGTAACGGGCCTCGCGCAGCTGATCCTGCAAGGCCTCGCGCTTGACCATGTCGCCCTCGCTGCGCAGACGGTGCTCCATCAGCTGTTCGCGCAGGGCGGCGGCCGTGCGTTCGCAGTGCGAGCGCTGCTGTTCCAGCGTGCGCAGGGTGTGTTCATTGCGTTCGGCGCGGGCCTTGGCGGCCGTCAGCTGGGCTTCCACTTCCAGGCGCTTCTGCAGCTGTTCCTCCAGCTCGGCGCGCTTGAGGGCCAGCGGCGCGTCGCTGTCCTGCAGCTGGCGTGTCAGGGTGTCGATCTTCTCTTTCGCGCGCTGCACCTGGGAGGCGGCGCGATCGAGGGTGTCGCGCAGAGACTTCAACTGAGCCTGCAGGGACTGGGACTGCAGAGCGAGCTGATGGGCATGATCCTTGTCATGGCGCGCCTTCTGGCGCACGTGGTCCAGGGCCTCGCGCCGCTCGTCGCGCTGCTGCAGCAACTGTTCCTTGCGTTCGGTGTCCAGCTCCATGGCGTCCAGCGCCGCCTGCAGATTGGAGCGCGCCATGGCCGTGTTCTCTTCCTCGATGGCCAGCTGGCGCTGCAGCTCGTCGAGTTCGTGCTGCAGGCGCTCGCGACGCAGCGTGGTCTGCTCCACCTTCATCAGGCGGGCGCCCAGCTGGGACTTCAATTCGCTGTACTGCCGGGCCGTCTGGGCGATCTGGCGCTGCACATCCTCGCGGCGGGACTCGAGATCGCGCAGGCTCTGACGACTTGTGGTCTGCGCTTCCAGAAGGTCGTCCACGCGCGCCTGCTGCAGCGCGATCTGTTCTTCCAGGCGGGCGATCTCGCCCTTGCGCTCCAGCAGGCCGGCCTTCTCGTCGGCGGCCTTGCGCACGCGAATCCAGGACTTGCCCAGCCAGACGCCCTGTCTAGTCACGACGGACTCGTGTGCTGCCAACGCCCCGCGCAGGGCCAGCGCCGCCGCCAGATCATTGGCCACGTGGATACCTGCCAGCAGCGACGCGCTGTCCCACTGGGAATGCACATGACTGGACAGCAGCTCACGCCCGGGCGCGGCAGCCGGGGCCACGCCCTGCACGCCCGTGTCCACCAGGGACAGCAGGCCTGCCGGCAAGTCCGCCAGCAGCGCGTCGACATTGTCGATCTGGTCGATGCACACGCTCTGCAGATAGTCGCCGAGCACGGCTTCCACCGCCGCCTCGTAGCCAGAATCCACGCGAATACTTTCGCCCAGTCTTTTGTTTTCACTGATTTTTCGTGACTGCAACCAACGATTCATGCCCTCGTTGTTGCGGCCCAGCGCGGCCTTCTGCAATGCCTCCAGCGAGGCGGCGCGACCCTTGAGGCTCTGCAGCTCGCTGCGGGCTCTGTCCAGATCACTGGCGATGGCTTGCCCGCGACTGCGTTCTTCCTCTACCTGCCCGGCCAGCGCACTGTTGCTGCTCTGATGCTGTTCCAAGGCTTCCTCCAGGTGCGAGACCTGCAGGGAAAGCTCATCGATCACGTCCTGCTCCGGGTTGTCGCCCAGGGCTTTCTTCTCTTCCTGCAGACGCGCCTTGCGATCCAGGCCGCGCTCCACGATCTTTTCCAGCTGCTGAATGCGCGACTGCTCGACTTCGGCGACCTGGCGCGGCTCCTCGGCACGGCGGTTGAACTCGTCCCACTCGTGCTGCCACAACTGCATGCGCTCTTCGGCCTCTTCCAACGCGAAGGCGGATTCGTCGGCCACGGCATTGGCTTCCTCAAGACGCGGGGCCAGCTGCTCGATGCCCGCCTCCAGCTGCAGCACGCGGGCGCGGTCGGACTCCAGCTCGCCCTGGCTCAGGCCGAAGCTGTCGCGGGTTTCCTGCAGGTCGCGCTTGAGCTGAGCCGTGCGTTCGATCTGGAACTCGATGGTCTGCTCGATACGCGCGATGTCGCTGCCCAGGCTGTAGTAACGCCCCTGGATCTCACTCAGCTGGTCATTGAATTCGGTGTTGTCCACCAAGTGCTGTTCCACCTTGGCGTCGATGGCGCGCTGATCGGCCACGGTGGCCTCGATCTTCACTTCCAGGTCGCTGATCAGGGCCTGCTTGCGTTGCAGCTCGTCGTTCAGTGCCTTCCAGCGCAGGGCATTGAGCTGGGCGCTCATCTCGCGCTCCTGCTGCTTCAATTCACCGTATTTCTCGGCCGCCTGGGCCTGACGCTGCAGATGTTGCAGCTGCCGGCCCAGCTCTTCGCGCAGGTCGGTGAGGCGTTCCAGGTTCTCGCGGGTGCGCTTGATGCGGTTTTCCGTCTCGCGACGTCGTTCCTTGTACTTGGAAATGCCGGCGGCTTCCTCGATGAAGATGCGCAGTTCCTCAGGCTTGGACTCGATGAGCCGGGACACCATGCCCTGCTCGATGATGGAGTAGCTGCGCGCCCCCAGGCCCGTGCCCAGGAAGATGTCGGTGATGTCGCGGCGCCGGCACTTGATGCCGTTCAGAAGATAGCCCGAGGAGCCATCGCGCGAGACCTTGCGCTTGATGGAGATCTCGCTGTACTGCGCGTACTCGCCCTTGATGCGGTTGTCGCTGTTGTCAAACACCAGTTCGATGCTGGCCTGCCCCACCGGCTTGCGACCGCCGGAGCCGTTGAAGATCACGTCGGTCATGTTCTCGCCACGCAGATTCTTGGCGGAGCTCTCCCCCATCACCCAGCGCACGGCATCGATGATATTGGACTTGCCGCAGCCATTGGGGCCGACGACTGCACAGAGATTGCTGGGGAAATTGACCGTGGTCGGGTCGACAAAGGACTTGAACCCGGCCAGCTTGATACATTTCAAACGCATGAAGGAACTCTGGTGGCTGATGCGAAAACGTGCGCAAGTTTAGCCGATAAAGCGCGGGGATGGACACACAAAAAAGGTGGTAGAAACCGCACTTGAAAAATGCTGTTGCGAGTTGACAAGCGGTATCCTGTTCTTGCGCATCAGCAATCAAATATACCGCTGAAATAAGGTATGTCGCTTTGACGTTAGGATAAAACACACCGGATTCAGGTTTGGAGCCAAAGCACGTGTCGGATTCAATTCCAAATTCTCGCGCAAACCTCTCTGTGCAAAATTTTCGCAAGGGAACGGGGGCGCTCCAACACTGCGCACTAATGGACAGGTGTTTTGCTCTGCACAGACCCACATTTTCTAACCAGGATTAGCCTGCCTGGCGTGTTAGACACCTCGTAATTTGACCTGACAAGACCCTCATAGTGATGGAATGTTATGCTCATTCGTCAACCGGGGCCCGTCAACGGAGACCATCATGCGCCAGTGGGTCAACCAAGCTATCCACAAAATCGAAGCCGACTTTCAGCGCTCAGCCGACACCCATCTCATCAAGCTGCCGCTGCCGGAATACCCGGACATCGACGTCTATCTGAAGGACGAGAGCACGCACCCCACCGGCAGCCTCAAGCACCGGCTGGCGCGTTCGCTGTTCCTTTATGGCCTGTGCAACGGGCACATCCAGGAAGGCACACCGATCATTGAGGCCTCGTCCGGCTCCACGGCTGTGTCCGAGGCCTATTTCGCGCGGCTGCTGGGCCTACCCTTCATCGCCGTGATGCCCGCCTCGACCGCTCTGGAGAAAGTGCGCCTGGTGGAGTTTTACGGCGGCAGATGTCACATGGTGGACAAGGGTACGCAAATCTCCGAGGTGGCCGCTGATCTGGCACGCGAGCGCGGAGGACATTTCATGGACCAGTTCACTTTTGCCGAGCGCGCCACCGACTGGCGCGGTAACAACAATATCGCCGACAGCCTGTTCCGGCAGATGGAACAGGAACGCTTCCCCGTGCCCCGCCATGTAGTGATGAGCACCGGCACCGGCGGCACGTCGGCCACACTCGGGCGCTATATCCGCTATCGGCGCTTCAATACCGAGCTGGTGGTGGTGGACCCGGAGCAGTCCGTGTTCTTCGACGCCTGGCACAGCGGACGGCGGGATCTGTGCATCACCCAGGCCAGCCGCATCGAAGGCATCGGCCGCCCAAGGGTGGAGCCTTCGTTTATTCCCAGCATCGTTGACGCCATGATCAAGGTGCCCGACGCCGCGTCCATGGCCGCCTTGCGCTGGCTGGAGACGCGAATCGGGCGCAAGGCCGGCGGGTCGACGGGCACGAATCTGTGGGGGGCGATGCAGCGGGTAAGCGAGATGGCGAAGGCCGGCGAGCGCGGTTCGGTCGTGACGGTGCTTTGCGACACCGGCGAGCGTTATCTGCACACCTACCACGACGCGGCCTGGGTGGCGCGGGAGATCGGGGATATCGAGCCGTGGGCGAAGCAGCTGCCGTGAGGATTTTTCCATGCATTTTTGAAGTTGAACTTCAATATTGCCTGGATTTGCCTGCCCGCCTGCTGAGCCACAAGCCCACCACCGCCCCCAGCGCATCGGCCAGCACATCGCCCGCCGAGGCACTGCGCCCCGGCACATACGCCTGAATCAACTCCGTCAGCCCCGCAAACAGCAGCAGGCCCAGCGCCAGGGCCCAGAGCGCGCCGGGTGGCTCGCGCCATCCCCGCCCCAGCAAGGCGCCCGCCACGAAGAACAGGCCCGCGTGCACCAGCTTGTCCAGCGGCAACAGCGGCGGCGTGTCCGAGGACGGCGGCAGGTTGAGCAGCGCCTTCACGAACTCCGCCAGCTGGGCCACCAGAGCCCCGGGCAGGCTCAGCAGCACGAGGACAAGCAACAGGAATGACACAGCCAGCCAGCGGTAGCGGCGCGTGCGAGCGGAAGGATCACGGGGAAGAAACGGCAGCATGGGGCTCCAGCGGGCAGGATGCACGATCGTGCATATTGAGCTTGTGCATTGTAGGTCGCCGAGGCAATATGCACGCTCATGCATCCTAAAGTCAAAGGCAGGTCATGGACACCGCGCACATCGGCAAACTCATTCGCGACACCCGCCAAGCCCTTGGCATGCGGCAGGACGAACTCGCCAGCGTGGCCGGACTCAGCACACGCACCCTGAGCGACATCGAGAACGGCAAGCCCAGCGCGCAGATGGCGCTGGTGCTGCGCGTGCTGGATGCGCTGGGCATCGTCGTGACCCTGACGCCGCCCGAGGCCGTTCGCGTGCCCCTTGCAGGTGAACCCTGATGCAGTTCCAGGTGCGCTTTCATGATCGACTTTGCGGAGTGCTCAGCATCGAAGACGAGCGCATGCAGTTCGCCTACGACGCGGCCTACCTGGCCGGAGGCGGCCCGGTACTGTCCGTCGCCATGCCCCTGCGCGCCCAGCCCTGGCCCGACGCCCAGGTGTTTCCGTTCTTCGAGAACCTGCTGCCGGAAGGCCTGCTGCGCGAATTGCTGGCCAGTGAACTGGGCACCGCCAGCAACAACTTCGAACGCCTGCTGGCGGCCACAGGCGGCGATGTCGCCGGCGCCCTGTCGCTGGAGCAGACGCCCCAGAGTCTCAACACGCCCCATGTCAGCGCAGCAGGAGACGCCCTGAGCGAAGCGGCCCTGGGCGAAGTCGTGGAACGCATCAAGTCCCACCCCTTCCTAGTGCAGAACCCGCAAGGCATGCGGCTGAGTCTGGCCGGCGCGCAGAACAAGCTCCCCATCATTCTGGACGATCAGGGCATGGTCCGCCTGCCCGGCAACCGGCCCTCCACCCACATTCTGAAGCCCCCGTCGGAGCGCTTCACTGCCCTGGTGGAGAACGAAACCCTGTGCATGCGAGCCGCCGCACGCGCCGGCCTGCGCGTGCCGCCAAGCTGGCTGGTGCCTTTTCGCACTGCCAACGACACCCTGCGTCATGGCTATGTGGTGCAGCGCTATGACCGCCGCCCCCTGCCCGACGGCTCGACTCAGCGGCTTCATCAGGAAGACACCTGCCAGATTCTGGGCATTCCATCTGCCCGCAAGTACACCCAGGACGGAGGACCAGGCTTCGGCGAGGTGTTCCGCGTGTTGCGCCGGTTCACCGTGCCGGCGGCCGTCCAGCAGCAGGAGCTGGTCAGGCGCATGCTTTTCAACCTGCTGATCGGCAATCAGGACGCCCACGGCAAGAACGTCTCGCTGCTGCACACCGACGGTCAGGTGGTGCTTTCCCCTGCCTATGATCTGGTGTGTACCGAGGCGTATGACGGGCTGAGCGAGCGCTTCGCCATGCCCATCGGCAAGGCCTGGCAATGGCGCGAGCTGAATGACGCGGCACTGGACGACTTTCAGGCCGACACTGGCGTGGCCCTGCGTCGCCAGGCAGGTGTGCTGCGCCGCTTCATCGACAAGGCCGCGGAGGCCGTGGCCCAGGAAGCGGCTGCCTTGCAGAGGGAGGCCTTGCCGGAAAGTCACGCCACGCTGGCGCAGATTGCACGCATCACCCAGCGCCACGCGACCCAGCTCAAGGCGTGGTTAATTTGATTCTGTAGGAGCCTGCTTGCAGGCGAACCGCCACCCGCAGGAGCCTGCTTGCAGGCGAATGGTTCGCTTGCAAGCAAGCTCCTGCTGTACGAAGCGCAATTCTTCATTTTACGTCAAAACTTGTTCA
>JALREE010000312.1 GCA_023256835.1 Pseudomonadales bacterium
GAGCCGCCATGGATGGCTTCACGGCGTGTCCTGACCGGCCTCCCCCCGTCGTGCGACCGTCGTGCGGTAGTGCTGAACAAAACAACCGAGAGACTTGATGAGAGACATAGAATCTCCCACACCCTCAGGGCAGCGCCAGGGCCACGATGCGCGCCGCTTCGCCGCGCGGACTCACCGCCATCACCAGGTACTGCTTGCCCTCGTGCATATAGGTCATGGGCACGCCGGTCACCACCCCCGGCATGTCGATCCGGGCCACGATGTCGCCCGTGGCCTTGTCATGGGCCCACAGCACCGGGTCTCCCCCCACGCCCTCGCCCGCGAACAGCAGCGTCTTCGTCAGCACCAGGCCGGAGCGCGTCGGCTTGCCGGTGCGGCCGATGTCCATGCCCTGCAGCAGCGGATGGTTCCTGATGGCCTCCGGGGTATCGCCATTGACCACCTGCCAGACGTGATCGCCGCTCGTCATGTCGATGGCGGTGATGCGGCCGTAAGGCGGCTTGACCAGCGGAATGCCGTCCACCGAGGGCGTGCGGCTGCCTCCGGCAATGTACTGCACGCTGGAGACACCGGGTTCGTTCACCAGCGACAGCACACTGGTCGCGGTGCGCGAGGGCACATAGAGCAGGCCGGTTTCCGGGTCGTAAGCCGCGCCCTCCCAGTTCGAACCGCCTGTGGAGGACGGCAGGTGCAGCGTGCCGTGGGTGCCATCCTTCGGATCCTTGAACAGCGAGGGCGGCGTGAACACCGAGCTGCTGAAGCGGAACGGGCGGGCCGCTTCCCGGGCCTTGGCCAGAATCTCCGGCGTGAAGTCCACCAGATCGTCCTCCTGGAAGCCCTGCCTGTCATAGGGCAGCGGCAGCACCGGGAACGGCTGGGTGGATGCTGTCCACTCGCCCGGCACGTCGGTGGCGGGCACGGCGCGCTCCTCGATGGGGAACAGCGGTGCACCCGTGGCCCGATCGAAGGTGAACAGATGCGACTGCTTCAGCGTCTGGATCAAGGCCTTCCGACCGTCCGGCAGGTCGGCCAGGATCGGGGCCGACGGGGTGTCCCAGTCCCAGATGTCGTGATGAGTGCTCTGGAAATGCCAGCGCACTTCGCCCGTCTTGTAGTCCAGCGCCACGGTGGAGCTGGAGTAGAGATTGTTGCCGGGACGATCGCCGCCGTAGCGATCCCCGGTGGCCGACTCCACGGGCAGATACACTAGGCCGAGCTCCTCGTCGGCGGACATGGGTGCCCAGACGCCCGCATTGCCGGTGAAATCCGCGCCGGCCAGCCAGGTCTCGAAGCCGGGCTCACCTGGCTCAGGAATGGTCTTGAAGGTCCACAGCAGTTCGCCTGTGTTGGCATCGAAGCCGCGGATATCACCCTTCACATTGCTCGCCGAGACCGGCCGCATGCTCACCAGGTGCGCCGCGCCGGCAATGATGACGCCGTCCACGGCCATGGGCATGAAGGACATGCCGATGTCGAGGTCTTCGCGGCCGGGGCCGCGACGCAGGCCCTGCTGCAGATCCACCCAGCCGTGCTTGCCGAACGTCTCGATCTCACGCCCGGTGCGGGCATCCAGCGCCACGAGGTAATAGCCAGGGGTGATGGTGTAAAGGGTCTCCTGACCGTTGTTGTCGTACCAGGTCAGCCCCTTGCCCGAGCCCTTGCGCGGGGCGGCATCGAAACGCTCGCCCTCGTCGGGACGCCACATCCACTGGATCTGGCCGGTGGCGGCGTCCAGGGCGACGATATTGCGGGTGGCGCCGGCCGTGACATAGACGCGGCCATTGACCATCAGGGGGGTGGTGACACTGGTGGACTCGCGTTCCGGGCCAAAGGCGCCGGCATCGAATTCCCAGGCGATCTCAAGCTCATCCACGTTGTCGGCGTTGATCTGGTCCAGTGGGGCATAGCGGGTGGACGCATTGCTGCCGTTGAAGGCGGTCCAGGCGAAGCTGTCAGCGGCGCCCTCGGCGGCAGCCGCAGGCGTGATGCTCGTGGCCAGCAGCGCGTCGGCGCTCAACGTGTCCGGCAGCGCCACCGCCGCATTGCGCATCAGGAAGGCCGCAAGATCCATGTACTGGGCATTGCTGAGGGAGCCCGGAGTCTCCGCGGGCATGGTGGTACGGATCAGCTCATACAGCTCGCCGCCTGGCCGCCCGACCCAGCGCGCGTTCAGACGCGCCTGCATCTCCACCGGCACGTGACAGCGGGAACACTCTTCCTCGAACACGTCCTGGCCGCGAGCAACGTCGACTTCCTGCGCCAGCGCGGCAGTGCCGGCGAGGCTCAGAACCAGGGCAGACAAGGCGGGAATGACTGATTTCACGGAAACTCTCCTTCTTCAGACGGCGACATGCCGATGGGCCGACAATGCCGCCAGGTGAGTGAACTGCAGCTGAACCGCAGCAGGCGCGGATGTAACGCCCCGGGAGAGGAAGTCAAATACCGATCAGATCAATATTTATGCACTCAGTTCTCGCGCACGCAGCGCGGATCGCCGCTCTGGATGGAGCGGATCTGTTCGCGGGTCACGGGCAGCGGCGCACAGCCGTGATCCGTGCCGCAGATCAGATCCCACTCTGCGCGCGCCAGATTGTGGCAGCCGAAACAGTTGCCACCGCGGCTGTTGACCACCTCGGTGGTGCCGCGCACGGCAATACTGCTGCCTTCGGGCGAGACCTTCAGTTCGAAGAATTCCCAGTCATTGGTTTCTGGATTCCAGCCTTCCTGGTGCTTGACCATGACTTCCGAAGGAATCAGGGACACCACGGAGCCGGGCGGAAACTTGCCGCCGGTGGCAGACTGGGCCACCGCCACGGTGGCGTCGAGATTGCCCAGCAGATTGTCGACGAAGTATTCGCCAACCTGGGTCATCGCGGTCAGGCAGTCGAAGGACGCATCTGTCACTTCGATCTGCTTGCTGTTGTCAGCCGTCATGGCCTGGCCCGCCAGCAGCAGGGCAGCACCCGCCAGCAGTGTTCTGGTGAAGGTCTTCTTGAGCATGGGAAATCCTCGTGGCCGTGGGCGGACCGATTTCCGCCAAGGTGGCGGCATTCTGCTCCTCGGCACCGGGCAAGACAAGCCGGCGGCTTGGTCGAACGCGGCGCGGGGCGTAGAATCCCGCCCCTTCGCAATCCCACACGTCACCCGAGGTTTTTCCGCATGAGTTCCCTTCCCCCCTGCCCGCAATACGGCTCCGAATACACCTACGAGAATGGCGACCTGCTGGTCTGCCCGGAATGCGCCCATGAATGGTCGACACGGGCGGCGACGGGTGCCGCATAGGACGTGCGCGTGATCAAGGACGCCAATGGCAATGAGCTGCAGGACGGTGACAGCGTCACTGTCATCAAGGACTTGAAGGTCAAGGGCAGCTCGCTGGTCGTGAAGGTCGGCACCAAGGTGAAGAACATTCGCCTGGTGGACGGCGATCACGACATCGACTGCAAGATCGATGGCATTGGCGCCATGAAGCTGAAATCGGAGTTCGTGCGCAAGGCCTGATCAGGCCGCAACCGCCGCACACTCGCGTGCACACGCCGCGCAGGAATCCGCCAGCGTGGCGCACTGCGCGTGCTGCGCTGCGTGGGTGCGGCACACCGCTTCGCACTCTTCGCTGATTTTTCCGGCCACGGCCGCCAGTGCAGGCAGATTCGCCGAATGATTGGACGCCAGGGTGATCAGCGGCTCGCAGATCGCCAGCATGTCGTTGACGCCGGACAGACAGTTCGCCAGTGACGTGTCGCCGGTCACCAGCTGCGCCTGCAGATGCTGCATGCAGGCCAGGCCATCGCGCTTGCAGTGCAGCGCCGCCTCGACCAGTGCCATGTGGCCGGTCATGGCGGCATGGTTGTGCTCGGCGGCCATGCTGCGGCTGGCGGCAAGCCCGGTCGCCAGCAGTGCGGCGCCCTGCAGCAGGGTGCGGCGGGAAACAGTGGATTCTTCGTGGGTCTGGGATGTGTGAGTGCTCATGGAAGCTCCTTGGGTAAACATGAGGTTTGATCAAGTTGAGGAGTATAGGCCCGAACGCTGCCCAAAAACTGCTCAGCTTTTCCTTCGACAAAAAAAAGAGGCCCCGGGGGGGCCTCTTCTTGCGGTGGCCACCGGGTGCGTCGACTACCCGCAACCCGGACAGCTAGTCTCGCGGGATGACTTAGAAGTCGTAAGTCACGCGAGCGTAGAGTGAACGACCCATCGGGTCCTGCAGCTCGCCGATAACGCCGGCGAAGTCAGGAGTACGCTGAGCCTGACGATCGAACAGATTGCGTGCACCCACGCTGACACCCACTTCGCCGTCATACAGGCTCAGGCCGCGGTAGGTGTAGGCCAGGTCGAAATCTGTCCAGGCCTTGACCTGACCGCCGATGATGGTCGGGTTGGGATTGGTATTGGCGAACTGCAGGATGGACGGGATGTAGTTCGTCCCATCCCAATCCAGCGCGCTCACGTAGTGCACAGTACCGGTGACTGCGTGGCTGCCCATGACCCAGCCCAGACGCAGGTTGGCTTTCCACTCGGGCACGGCAGGCGCAGTGGCTGTCAGCAGGTTGGTCTTGCCCAGACCTTCCTGTACGGCAGCGGCAGCGTTGTCCTGATACTCGAAGGAATCCATCATCGTGGCTTGCAGGTTCACGCGGAAGTCACCCCAGTCGCCCAGGCTGAAACGGTAGTTACCCTGGATGTCGTACGCGGTAACCTTCACGCTCTGGGCATTCACGTTGCCGGGAGAGGTAATCTGCAGCAGGTTGCCGAGGTCGTCCGGGTCACGCAGGATTTCCGGGTTGGACAGACCGCTGTTCAGCCAGGCCTGCAGCTGGGCGCGGGTCGGCTGGTTGGCAGCGCCAACGCCTGAACCGGTGAAACCTGACCACTTCTTGAAGGCTTCGAAGTCATTGTTCATGACCTGCTGACCGGAGATGCCCACGATACGGTTGTCGAAATCGGTCTCGTTCCAGGTGATGGACAGATCGAAATCTCCGAAGGACAGATCCATACCCAGTTGTCTGGATGTGGAGTACTCGTTTTCCAGCGCTGGGTTGCCGCCGGAGCAGGCAGTGGTGAACGCGGAGAACGGAGAGAAGCGGTCAGACACCGTGGACAGACCGCAACTTACGGGGTCCAGCAGCTGCGTCAGTGACGGGGCAATGAACGCATCGCCCGTGGTGGCGCGCAGGGTCAGGAAGTCCGCTGCAGCCCAGGTGATGCCGAATTTCGGATCTGTGGACTTCTGGCCGGTGCTGAACTTCTCCTGACGAACAGCGGCCTCGATTTCCACAGTTTCCAGGACGGGGATTGCCAGTTCGACGAAGTAGGCGTCGACTTCTCGAGAACCAGTAGTAACGCTCTCTGGATAGACACCCCCAATCCACGTGTCACCACGCATTTCCTGCACGGACGGAGTATTGGTGTACTTGTCGCCACGCCACTGGTATCCCACGGCCGCGCCGATCGGGCCGCCGGGCAGTTCGAAACCGCCGAGCGGCACTTCACCGTTCAGCACGACGTCTACGGTGTCAAGCCAGAACTGAGAATACTCCGGTGTGCGACCGGCGATGGCGTTCATCACGTCCTTCGTGTTGTTGTTAGCCTCGTCGACCACGAAGAACGGGTTGTAGCAGGCGTCGCGATCTCGCAGCACGTCACAGTTCAGCCCCTGCTTCATGGCAGAGATGCTGTAGTTCTGGTTGGACATCGCTCGGAAGTCCTTCTCGCTGCGGCTATACGCCGCCATGCCTTGCCAGCCTTCAATGAAGGGCACAGCGAAGTCTGCCTGCAGGCTCAGACGGCTGTTGTGGTCGGAGCTGCCGGACATGTTGTCGCCATCAGAAGTGTGACCGTCGGACGCAGTGTGCGTCTTGTTGATCGGACGCAGGGAGCGGGCGAACACGTCTTCGCGCAACATAACGCCATTAGGCGTTGTGCCGGACACGATGTAATCCATGCGACCGTCCTTGTTCAAGTCTACGGTGCCACGATCGGGGATACCGTCGCGATTGGCGTCAACACCGTACAGCTGCTGGCCTGCAGCATTTTTCGCAAGGAACGGGTTGCCGGGCTGCTCACCACGAATGGAGGGCAGCTCGCCAATACGGGAGTTACCCGGGTTGGACGTGGACGTGTAGGAAGTCTCGGCCAGGCGTGACTGGAAGTACTGAGCCTTCAGCACCAGGTCTTCACTCACATCCCAGGTCGCGTTGGCGAAGAAGGAGGCTGTGTCGGTCGGCTCACGGTAGCTGCGGGTATCACCGTAGTCGAACCAGCAGTTGGTGCCCACGCGCATGCCGAAGGGGTTGTTCTTGGCACCGGCCACATAGCCGTCACGCTCGGCTGCTGGGGCGCAGTTCGGGTCGGCCGCGTTGGTGAAGGCGCCGGTGTACTGACCGGCCGCGTTACGCACCGGCACACGGTAGTTGCCCGGCGCCAGTGAGGAGTAGTTCATCCCGGCCTGAGCCAGGTAGGGTCGCTCGTCCCATGCCAGACGGCTGTTGGTGCGGTACTGGCCCGCCATGATCACGTCGAGGCCGCCGATGTCGCCGCCCCACATGGCCTGAACGGATTCTTCGTCGTAATCGCCTTCGCCATCACGCTCGCCGTAGACTTCCACCTTGCCGCCGTCATAGGACGTATACGGCACGAAGTTCACCACGCCTGCCACCGCCTCGTTGCCGTACAGAGCGGCGGCGCCGTCTGCCACGATGTCGATGCGCTGGATCGCGATGGTCGGAATCATCACCTGCACGTTCTCGTCGGCGACACGCTTGCCGTCAACCAGCGTCAGGGTGGAACGGGCGCCCAGACCACGCAGGTCGATGGACTGGCTGCGGGAGGAGGTGCCTTGGATGGTGTTGGTGGTGGAAGAAGACGGACCGCCAACGAAGGACATGTTCTGCACGACTTCGCCGAGGTTCAGGGTGCCGGCGTCGGCAAGATCGTCTGCGCTGAGCTGGGTAACCTGCGACGCCGCCTGGAACCCTTCCGAACGTCGAATATAAGAACCGGTAACCACCACCTCTTCGACTTCAGGTTCGGCCTGAGCGAAAGACTGGTGGGCAATGGGAATCAAGGACAGGGAAATCGCCGCGCTCAACAGTCTGCGCTTGTGGGGTGCAATCTTTCGCATACAACTCTCCTACAGGATGGTTTTTGTTATCAAAAGCTTGTGGACTCGAATTCTAATGAAGGGTGGCGAGTGGCTATAAGTATCCCTGCTCATGGCCAGCCTCCCTCCACGGAACCAACTGGATATGCAACGCAGCGAATAGTGTCCCAGTGCAGGCGCAATAGCAACAATTTGTAATGGACCGTCACTGTCGAGCCGCAGGTTTTTGCGACAGAACGAACGGTCTGGGAATATTCGTAGCAAGTAACACTTTCGCCCTCTTCGGTAACACTTTACTGACGACTGAGCTCCCTGAGTCGCTCGTTCAGCATCTGCAGAATCTGGCCGAGTTCGCGAAAGTACTGATCAGTGGCGGCCAGGGCGTTCATCTTCTGCGTAAACTCGGCAAACTGTGGCTGCAATTCCCGGATGAGCGCTTCCTGGGTCAGCAGCTCGTCGGTGCCCAAGCGGTAGTCGTTGGCGTTTTGACCCCGGCGCTCCGTCACAAAGCCAGGCTCGCAGCCTACCTGCGGAATGTTCGATCCTGTGGGCGTGAACTTCTGGCAGACCACATCGAAGGCATCCTCCTGATTGTTGCGATTGAACACTGCATAGAATTCGGCCTGGATCTTCTCGATCTCATCCCGCAGCTGAGCCGCGGTCAGATCCTCGATGACGATCTGCTCCTCCGCCGCCTGTGCCGGCGCCAGGGCCCCCAGCCATGCCATCGTCAGTACTGCTGCTGCCTTCCCCGCGAATGTGCTCATAATTGCGTGCTCTCTGCTGAATGAGTGATGCCGGCGCCATAGCGGCGCCCGCCTGACCAGCAGGCATTATGAAACTGGACGGACGGGCGATTCAAATATATCTTCAGGGCCTTTTCAGAACGGCCACTCTCTGTGATCGCCACCACGCTGCTCTGAACCCCGAACCCACTGCCTTTCACAACGACTCACCAAAACAAGGAAGCACGACTTTGCAAATCATTCCCGAAGCACTGTTCCCCAGCATGGTCTGGACCACCCTCTTTGATGACCGCGAGGCCTTCAACGCCAGCCTGCTGCAACGCGCCCTGGCGCTGCGCGCGAGCGACCCGGCTGGCGTGCAGAACACTAATGTCCATGGCTGGCAAAGCCCGAACATCCTGCAGAACCTGCCCGAGTTCAACGACATCAACCTGCGCATCCTGCAGATCTGCGACCGCATCGGCGAATCCCTCAACTTTCGCCCGGGCGTGCAGTTCATGCTGCAGTCCTGGCTGAACATCAGCCCGCCAGGCGCGTCCAACAAGGTGCACTTCCACGCCAACTGCCACTTCAGCGGCGTCTACTACATCAGCCTGAAGGCGCCCGAATGCGGCAGCATCTATTTCCGTGACCCGCGCGTGGCCTCGCGCATGCTGACCTACCCGGTGGACCGCGTGTCCGACTTCACCGCCGAGGAGATCCGCATGCGTCCGGAAGAGGGCCGCATCTATGTGTTCCCGGGCTGGCTGGAGCACGGGGTGGAAGAGAACACCAGCGACCGCGACCGCATCGGCATCAGCTTCAATGTGCTGGCGGTGGAGCAGGGCCAGGTGACGCCTGGCTGAAGCCGGGCCTTCGCTCCGGGCGAGGCAGCAGGCAGGCACTGCGACACCGTGTCACAGCGTCGACTGCGTCGCTCGCAGTTATCCTGCGAATCACCAGAGTGCACCACGGCATCTTGACTCCCTAAAGGAGAGCCCCATGCAGTACGTGCTGATCATCCATGAAGTCACGGATTACCCCGCCTGGAAGCAAGTCTTCGACAACGCGGCAGGCATCCGCCGGGAAGCCGGCGAGCGCCGCTATCAGGTGCTCAAGCACGAGCACGACGCGAACAGGATCGTGCATTTCTCGACCTGGACGTCGATAGCTGCGGCCAGGGCATTTTTCGAATCGCCCCGACTGGTGGAGATCCGCAGGCAGGCCGGTGTGAAGGCGCCTGAGTTCCTCTATCTGGAACAGCTGGAAGCGGGCACGTTCGACGAGTGACGCGCAGGACTATGATGCGTCGCGCGTACATCTTGCAGGACGCTTCCAGCAGCCACCCCTCTGCAAGACACGCCCTGAACAGGTGACGGCAAGGCCGTTAACCGGCACTATGCGTCCCACCGCAATTACCCATACAAGGATTTCCCCATGTTCAACCACATCATGATCGGCACCAATGACATCGAGCGCGCCAAGCGCTTCTACGACGCCGTGCTCGGCGTGCTTGGAGCGGGCGAACCCGTGCGCAACGTCGGCCCCAGCGGCCATGTGCGCCTGTTCTACCGCCACGACGGCAGCACCTTCTGCCTCACCGAGCCCATCAATGGCGAGCCGGCCACCGTGGCCAATGGCGCCACCATCGGCTTCAAGTGCAGTTCGCCCGAGCAACTGCAGGCCTTCCACGACACGGCGGTGGCGCACGGCGGCACCTCCATCGAGGACGCGCCCGGCCCGCGTCAGGGCAGTCTGGGCACGATGTACCTGGCCTATGTGCGCGATCCTGACGGCCACAAGCTCTGCGCCATTCACCGTCCCGGCTGACGTCGCAGCGCCTGACACGGGAGCAGCCCCATGCACAGTCCCTCACTCGCCCTGCTCGGTGCCACCGGCAATCTCGGGCGCCATGTCGCCAGGCAGACGCTGGAACGCGGCTGGCCGCTGTCCGTCGCCGTGCGTGACCGGCGTCGACTGGCGCCGGACGTGGAGGCCCGCGTCCAGGTCAGCGAACTCAATCTGGACACGGCCTCGCTGGCGCAACTGGCGGGCTTTGTGGACGGGCATGAAGTGCTGGTGTTCTGTGCCGGCGTGGTGACCCAGGGCGAGGCCTTCGTGGCCATGGTCGACAAGGTGGTGAGTGCTCTCGAGACGCTGCCCGCCGAGCGGCGTCCGGTGTGCTGGTTCCTGGGCGGCGCCGCCCTGCTGGACCTGGATGCTGCCGGTCGTCGTGGCGTGGAGTTGCCCAAGGTGCGCGACACCTACTGGCCGCACCGCGTCAATCACGAGCGGCTGCAGCGCAGCCCGCTGGACTGGCGTCTGCTCTGCCCCGGCCCCATGGTGGATCAGGAGGCGCTGGGCGTGGCGGCACTGCGCGTATCCGCGAATGCACTGCCCGCCCCGCTGCCCGCTCTGGCGCGCGTATTGCCGGGTCCGCTGCTGTTGCCGCTGTTCGTCGCGAAGATTCCGCAAATGATCGTTCCGTATGCCGATGCCGCCGCCCTGATCCTGGAGCATGTGCATCGCAGTGACCCTTTCGCGCGCTGCCGCGTCGGGCTGGCGCTGCCGCCCGGCATGAAAGGCAGGAAATCCCAGTGGGCCGCACGTGCACGCGACACGCACGACGCCTGAACGGCGAGTGTACGCACGGCCTGCAAGCCGGCGGGAAAACTCAGCCAGGGAAGCGCTCGAAGGCCGGCAATTCCTGCATGTGTGCCATCCACCCCAAACGCTCGGCCACCTGAATCTGCAGAGTGGGCGCCAGCGCATCCGGGTCATCCAGCGTGGCGGTCTGCACGCCGACGATGCCGGGCAGATTCACCGCATTGCGATAGAACAGCCCTGTGCCGCAGTCGGGGCAGAAACTGCGCATGGCGGTGCCGGAGGAATTGATGGTCTTTGGCTGCCCGGCCGTGACAGTCAGCCTCGCCTCCTGAAACATCGCCCAGGATACGCAAGGCGCGCCCGCGCTGCGACGACAGTCGCTGCAATGGCAGAGCGCCACATGCAGTGGAGCACCGTTGAGTTCGTAGCGGATGGCCCCGCACAGGCAATGACCCTGGTGATGCATTTCGGACAACTCCTGGTGGATGGATGGACGACTGCTCGCGCGGCAGCAGGAAACGCGGCAGGCCCGGCGAGTCTACCTGCGCTGCGACCGCCGTCTCAATGTCTGTGGCGAACACGACCCTCGCGGCTTGCATGCCGCACGCCAGAACGCCACCATCGACGCGACATCCATGCCCCTCGGAGGACACCATGAACACCCCGCACAGAATCTTCGCCATGTCCTTCGCGTCGGTGTATCCCTTGTACCTCACCAAGGTCGAGCGCAAGGGGCGCCGCCGCGAGGAACTGGATGCGGTGATCTGCTGGCTGACGGGCTACGACGCGGCCGCGCTGGCGCGCCAGATCGCACAGGCCGTGAGCTTCGAACGCTTTTTCGCGGAGGCGCCCGCGATGAATCCCGGCACCGCGCTCATCACGGGCACCGTCTGCGGCGTGCGTGTGGAAACGATTGCTGACCCGCTCATGCAGAAGATCCGCGGGCTGGACAAGCTGGTGGACGAACTGGCGAAGGGCCGGCCACTGGCGAAGATCCTGCGCGAGTGAGTGCAGCGAGATCGCCTCCACCCAGGCGAGGCAGCCCGCGCCACTCACACGCAAAAAAAAGCCCGGCATTGCCGGGCTTTTTCGGTTCTTCCCACTCAGTCGCGGTAGGTGCTCACGGGTGGCAGCTGCGAGCCCGACAGATCCGCCGGCACACTCTGCTCCACGCGCACGGTGTGCGTCAGGGTGCCGATGCCCTCGATGCTGGCACTGATGGTCTCGCCATCGACGAGGTAGCCCGAGCCGGTGGCCCGCTCGACGCGGCCTGCACCCGTGCCGCCGGAGGTGCCGCTCTGCAGCACGTCGCCCGGGAAGATCGTGATCAGCGACGAGGCATACTCGATCAGCTCGGGGATGTTGTGGATCATGTCGCCGGCCTTCGCTTCCTGCACGGTCACGCCATCAATCACCAGAGTCTGGTGCAGACGCTCCATCGGGTCGCCGAAGAACTCCTTGGGCACGATCCACGGGCCCTGCGGTGCAAAGGTGTCATGTCCCTTGCCCACGAACCAGTCGGAAGTCACGCCGTAACCGCCTGGCGGACGGCCTCCGCGGTCGGAGATGTCCATGGCCACCATGTAGCCGAACACGTGGTCATAGGCACGGGTGGCAGACACGTACTTGCCGGTGCGGCCGAACACGATGGCCATCTCGACTTCCCACTCGATGCGATCACGCCCGAACGGCATGATGATGTCGTCGCCATCGCCAATGACGGCGCCGCGCGTGGGCTTGAGGAAGAGGTAAGGCACCCCGCGATTCTCCTGGCGCTCACGGATGCGGCTGGCCAGTTCGTCGTCGTTGCAGCCTTCACAGGCGTGTGTGTAGAAGTTCACGGCGGCGTTCATGATCTTGCTGGGGTACTGGATCGGGGCCATGATGTCGACCTCGCTGACCGGGTGCACGAAGTTGCGCAGCTCGCGTCCTTCCAGCATGTTCTCTTCCACCATCCAGTTCACGATTTCGTAGATCCGGTACTTGAGACCGTATTCGTACTGCTCGATCAGACCGATCATGTTGTCGGGCATCTCGATGTCCGCATACTGGGGAAGCAGCTCCAGCGCCCGATTGGCGGCAGCCAGATCCACGACGTACTGGTCATTGCGAACGACCAGACCGACTGTCGGCACATCGTTGATGGCGAATGTGCCGACCTTGAAGGGCTCCACCGACTCCATGGCCTGGGCGAGCACGTCCGGCGGACTGGCCGCCAGCGCGAGCGCTGCTCCCAGGGTCAGGCTGTACAGGGCTTTTCTTTTCATTGTTCACTCCTGTCAAAGCACTAGCGTGTTGGGTAAGGTAAGGCTGTTGCGACTGTCGGCATTCTTGACCGACAAGACGCCCCGAAGGTAACCCTGCGTCCGCGACTTGTCCAGTTTGAAAAATTGTTCCATCCACCTTGCACGATAAGCCCATGTCCACCAGCACGCACCGACTTGACCGCTATCTGAACCAGACTCTTGGCCTGCCGCGCAGCGCTGTGCGCGTGCTGCTGGCACAGGGGCGCATACACGTGGACGACCGTGTGGCCAGCGCGGGAAACCAGCCGGTGAATCAGTTCACGCGCATCACGGTGGACGGCGAGGCCCTGCCCTGCCAGACCCCGGTCTATCTGAAACTGCACAAACCGGCAGGCGTGCTCAGTGCCACCCGCGATCCTGTGCACAGGACAGTGATCGACCTGCTGGAGCATCCCGCGCGCGACACCCTGCATCTGGTCGGCCGTCTCGACCGCGCCAGCTCGGGCCTGGTGCTGCTCACCAACGACGGCCGCTGGTCCCGCGCACTGATGTCACCCGAGGCGGCCGTCGAGAAGGTCTACGAGGTGCGTGTCCGTGACCCGCTCACCCTGCCGATGGTTGAGGCCTTTGCGGCCGGCATGCACTTCGCGTACGAGAACATCACGACCCTGCCCGCGCGCCTCGAAATCCTCGAGGACACCCTGGCACGCGTCACGCTTGTCGAAGGCCGCTATCACCAGATCAAGCGCATGTTCGGCCGCTTCCGCAACCCGGTACTGGCCCTGCACCGAGTGCGAATCGGTGCCGTGATGCTGCCGGAAGATCTCGCCGAGGCCAGCAGTTGCGCGCTCGACGTGCAGGAGCTGCGCGCCAGCGGCGCATTCTGGTTGACCTGACACCTCTGCTTGCTACCATGCCGGCGCCCGTCAACATTCAACAGTGACATCCATCGTCACGAGGTCCCTGCAATGAAATTGAAAGCTCTCAGCCTGGCCTGCGTGCTGGGTCTGGCCGCCACGGCCGCCATGGCGCAGGAAGATGTGCGCCTGAATCGCAGCATCGAAACACTCGCCAAGGGCGAGCCCGTGTTCGGCCTGTTCTCCGGCGACTTCTCGCTGGCCAATGCGCGCGCCCTGGCACGTTCCAACCTTGACTATGTGCTGATCGACATGGAGCACACCGCGTTCAACATGGAAACGCTGCAGCAGTTCCTGCTGGGCATGACCGACACCCAGCGCATCGCGCAGCAGGGTCATACCCAGATGCGCACCACGCCGATCGTGCGTCTGCCGGCCAACGGCCGCAATGATCCCGAGTGGATGGTGAAGCAGATCCTGGACATCGGCGCCTTCGGCATCATGTTCCCCTATGTCGAGAATGCCGAGCAGGCACGTCGCGCCGTGTCCGCCATGCGCTACCCGCAGCCGCGCGGTTCCGAGATCATGGAGCCCGTCGGCGTGCGCGGTTCCTCGCCGGGCGTGGCCACGTGGTTCTGGGGCGTGTCCGATTACACACAGAGAGCAGACACCTGGCCTCTCAATGAGCGCGGTGAATTGCTCACGGTGCTGCAGATTGAATCGGCAGAAGGCGTACGCAATGCCGAGGCCATCATGACCACGCCGGGCGTGAGCGCTATCTTTGTGGGTCCCTCGGACTTGTCGATGAACATGGGGCTGCCGGGCAATCACCCGGAAGTGCAGGAGGCGATCGCGAGCGTGGTGGAACTGTGCAAGAAGCACAATGTGCCCTGTGGCATCACCACCAATGCGGGTGACATCGTGCAACGTCTGGAACAGGGCTTCCTGATGCCGACGGTGGGTTACTGGGGCGACGCCGGCATCTCCGGCAGCACCGAGGCCACCCTGCGCATCGCCCGCGAAACCGCCGGTCGCACAGACTGAGTCCGTCCTCTCAGGGCGCCGTGCAGTGAGCCGCTGTCGGCGCCACCCCGGAGCCCAGGGCCACGGGGGCCGGAGCCTGATACGGATTGATGGGGCGTGACTGGCCGTGATCGACCAGCAGCAACAGCAGGACCAGGATCAGGCTCAGGCCGCCCACGCGCGGGCGGCTGGCTTGCAGCAAGGCCGTCATCATCGTCCCCCTCCTGCCGCGCTGCCGCTTGGCGACAGCAGGGGCAGCAACAGACGCGGTCGCAGGCGGATGCCCAGCAGCGATCCTGCGAACGCCGCCACGAACCAGGCCCAGCCATGCAGACTGCCCGTGGACACCCCACTGAAGAAGGCCCCGACATTGCAGCCCAGCGCCACCCTGGCGCTATAGCCCAGCACCAGACCCGCCAGCAGCACCACCAGCCAGCTGCGCGCTGACAGCGGCGCCACCTGTGGGTCTGGCTTCTCACGCCAGCGCATGACCAGGAAGGCTCCCAGGATCAGGCCGATATTCGTGAGCGAAGTGACATCGGTCAGCAGCGACTGGCTCAGACGCTCGGCATGAGCAGCACTGCCCCAGAAGGCCGTGCCGCTCAGATCGGCGCCCGCCGCACTGACCAATTTCGCACCCCACAGCCCAAGTCCGTAGACCACGCCCCAGGACTGCCCGGCGATCACTAAATTCAGGCTCGCCAGCAGGGCGACGAGCAGTGCCGCCAGCCACAGCCGCCCTTGCGGCAGCCGCTTGCCTGGCACGGCACGTCCCAGCGCCAGGGCGGCCAGCACGCCCAGTCCCAGCAAGGTGGCGACCAGCCCGCCGGCCGTGCCGAACAGCCCCTGCAGCGTGAGCAGTGGCAACACGCCGAGACTGCTCCACCAGCCCAGATGCAGGGTGCCGAGGAAACTCCCGGCCACGAAGCCGAGCAGCGCCACCAGGGCGATCGCATTGCCGCTGCCCGCATTGACCAGGGTGCCGGAGCCACAGCCCATCACCACTTGCATGGCGGCACCGAAGACGAAAGCCGCCACGATCATGGCCAGACCGATGGGCGCGTGTGCGCCATTGAGTTCCGTGGGGAAACTGGCCAGCAGGGGCATGGCGACACAGGCCGTCAGCCCGATGGCCAGAAACTGGGCCAGCAGACCGCGCGCATCGCGCTCGGTGACGAGCGTGCGCCAGGGTCCGGCAAACCCGAAGCGCAGCCCTTCCAGGGTCAGGCCGAAGCCGAGCCCGACGAGCAGCAGCAGCGCCGCACGCGGCCCGGCAGTGGCAAAGGTGAGAAAGACGGCTGCCAGAGCCAGCAGCACGAGGGCGGCCCTGCGCGGGGCCGAATGGCTAGTCGAAGTGCTCATGCATCAGGCGCCAAACAGAGTGTCTATCCAGTCGGTGGTCATCTGCCAGTAATGGCGCAAAGCACTCGGCTGATTGTCCATGGGGCGCGCCTGCAGACTCCATTCCGCCATGCTTTCGGCGTACAGGCGCATATTGGGCACATGCTGCAGCTCACTCAGGATGAACCAGTTCACGGCCGCCTGATGCCCGGTATTGCAGAAAGACACCGTGACCGGGGCGTCCTGCTGCGGATAGGCCGCGCGAATCGCACTGACCTGGGCTCGCGGCTTCAAGCGGGCGCCATCGAAGAAGTTCTCGAACGCCAGATTGCCGGCGCCGCGAATGGTGCCGGGCAGGCCGGTGCTGGCCTGAAGCCCCTGAAAGAAACTCGGCGGCCGTGCGTCGATGAGGCGGGCACCGCCATCTTCCACCAGGGCCTCGAGCTCAGCCGTCGTGACGCGCCAGTCGTCACGCCACTGCGGAATGAACTGCGAGGGTGTCACACTGACTGGATCGGTGCTCACTGGCAGGCCCATCGCAGTCCAGGCGGCGAGGCCGCCATTGAGAATCGCCAGGTCCTGCACGCCAAGCGATTTCAACGTCCAGTAGACCCGGGCGGCTGCGCCGAAGTCGGCCGCGTCGCTGCCTTGATGCACCACCACCACCGGGGTATCCGCCGTGATGCCAAGGCGCTGCACCAGGGCGGTCAGCGCCCCTGCCTGCGGCAGCTGACCGGGGTTCTCCTGCGGCCCGCGAAACTGCGCATAAGGTGCCGACACCGATCCAGGCACATGACCCGCGGCATAGTCACCCGTGACCTGCAGCACGCGCGTCTGCGGCACCCGTGCCATGACTGACGCCAGCTGCTGCGGCTCGAGCAGCGGCCACCACCGCTCAGGGGTGGCCAGTGAGGGGCCGGCCGCGAGAGTCAGCACGGCGCCGAGCAACAGGGAACTGAATAGGCGAAGCAGGGTCATGATCGTGTCCAGAGAGAAAGTGCAACCATTCCAGAATCAGGGCTTGCGCAGCTTGACGATGAACTGGTCGGTCACGCCACGGATGCTGGCATCGAACACCGTCAGGCTGCGGTCGTCAGCGGGATTGCGCAGCAGATCGCTGGTCCCGTCGACGATGAAGCCGGCCGCCGCCGCCCCTGCCAGGACCTTGTCGAGTTCGGCACGGTGCATCGGGCCGTTGTCATTGCCGGCATTGCCCGCGTGGTCGATGACGCCCAGCACACCGCCGGACTTGAGCACACGCTTCATTTCCGCCAGGAAGCGGGCTTCCGTCTGCGGATCGGCATTGCGATACAGCTCGTGATATTCCAGTGCGATCACGGCAGCATCGAGCGACCCATCGGGCAGCCCGAGATCGTGCGGGTCGCGGTTCAGTCGCTCGACATTGGCCAGGCGCCCTCCCGCAAGACGGTCGTTGATGGCCTGCTCGGTGCGGGTGCCACGCTCACCGGTCAGGGCAGACGGCGCGTTCTGCATGTAGACCTTGCCGTTGGGGCCAACGGCATTGGCGAGCACTTCGGTGTAATAGCCACCCGAGGCAATCAGATCCACCACCGTCATGCCCGGCCCGATGCCGAAGAAATCGAGAGTTTCCGCCGGCTTGCGGCGGGCATCGGCCTCCTTGTCGGCAGCCGGTCTGCCTTCGGCGGAGGCCAGGGCAGCAGTGAGGGCGGCAGCATTCTGAGCCTGCACCGGAAGCGTGAACAGACTGGCCACCAGAGCCAGAGCGAGCGCAATACGAGTCATGGGCGTGTCCTCGAGTGTCGAACCGTTTGCTTGTTGTTGTGTGTCGAGCCGGAACGCGTGCAGTAGTAGCACACTTGCCCGCACAAGAAAATCATCGTGGCGGCCCCTGGCCGGCATTGAGAGTCCAGCGAGGCAGTCGTTAAGATGGCACCGGCGCGCCGCAGTCGGCCGCACTCAGCCACCGAACTCCCGAAACCCCTTGCACGAGCCACCTTCATGATCCGCAGCGCCCGCTCCGACGATGCCCCACAGATTGCAGCCCTGTATTCCCACTATGTCCAGTCCACCACCATCAGCTTCGAGGAGAAGACGCTGACCGGCGAGGACATGGCTGGCCGCCTCGGCGCGGTGCAGTCGGCCGGCCTGCCGTGGCTGGTGGCGGAGCGCGAGGGGCAACTGCTCGGCTTCGCCTGCGCCAGTCCGTGGAAGGTGCGTCATGCCTATCGTCACAGCGTGGAGATCTCCATCTACCTGCATCCGCAACAGCGCGGCACCGGCATCGGCAGCGCGCTCTACACCCGGCTCTTCGCCGCTCTGCATGAGCTGCCGATTCATGCAGTGCTGGCCTGCATTGCCCTGCCCAACGCCCACAGTGTGGCGTTGCACGAGAAATTCGGCATGCGCAAGGTGGCCCACTTCGCGGAAGTGGGCTACAAGTTCGGGCAATGGCTGGATGTCGGGTACTGGCAGCGCAATCTGGACGGCGACGTCTATTGATCGCGCTGCCAGCCGTCAGTTCTGGACGAGATCACCGTTCTGAATGGCAAGCTGGAAACGCAGGCGGGCGTTGTCCAGATTGCGTTCGGTGTCCTGCAGGAAGCGGGCACGCACGTCGAAATTACCGTTCAGGATCAACTCGTTGCCGATGCGCACCGCGGTGCGGGGGTCACCCCGGGCAACCAGATTGCCGTTGGCGAGCCCCAGTGAACAGTGGCCGCCGCCGAAGGGCACATAGCGATTGTTGCCGTTTTCGCCCGTCGCAGCGACGAAGGCTTCCTGATTGGTGAGACTGGAGAAGCACCAGCTCACGCCCTTGAGCTCGGCCTTGAAGGCATTGCAGTCGGCGACAGCAATGGTGTTCTCGTCAAAGGCCGCCACCGGATCATAGGCGATGACCTGACCGTCCTGCATGCGCGAGAACGCGATGCCGTTGTTGTTGATGTAGACCGGGATGGCTTCCGCCGCGCTGGCGACAGAGGCGAAACCGCTGACCAGACTCAGACCGCAGAACGCGGTGACACGAGCGAGTGCTTTCATGGAACATTCCTTCTTGTTGTTCTGGCGTGAACGTTTAGAGATTATCTGGCAAAGACCCTGTACGGGTTGTGGAGCATTCTAGACCCGCTCACGGGCTGATTGCCACGACTTCGCTTGCGGCACCATGACGCAGGCCGGCCCCTGGGAGCAATCAGCGCCGGCCTGCAGGGGCATCGATGCAATAGAAGGCAGTGGACACCAGCGCCCCGCCACTGCTGCGCTCTTCCACATGGCTGAAGCGGCCGCCGAGTTTTTCCAGTGCGCGCCGCGAGCGCAGATTCTGCACGCCGATGTGAAACCATACCGTGTCCGCCCAGTGCCATGCATGATCGAGCAGCAATTGCTTCACTTCCTGATTGGTCGGCCCGCCCCACCATGCCCGAGCCAGGAAGGTGAAGCCCACGGCGATGCTGCGTTCCTGTGGCTGCCAGTCGTAGTAGCGCGTGGACCCGATGATGGCGCCACTGGCATTGTCCAGCACCACGAATGCACTGCCACTGGCCACTGCTCCCTCGAAGAAGGCGGTGCGAAAGACGTCACGCTGCCAGCGCTCAGGCTGCGGGTGCTGCTCCCAGATCAGGGGGTCCGAGGCCGCGGCATGCAAAGCCTCGAAGTCCGCTGCCACGAGCGGGCGAAGCGTCACGCAAGGGCCGACGAGCGTGGGCTGGCTGTCGAAATCGGGCGTCATTGCAGCACTACCCTGGACAAGGTGGCCAGCGCCGCGCGCTGCTCCTCCGTGAGAGACTTCATGAAAGCGCGGGCACTCTGCGTGAAGGACTTCTCGGCATCCGCCAATATGCGCTCCCCGGCCTCGGAAAGTCGCACCAGGCTGACGCGGGCATCCCGTACTCCCTCTTCCTTGTTGATGAGCCCGATCTTCTCCATGGGCAGCAGCATGCGGGTAATGCCGGACGCACTGAGCCCCACCTTTTCCGCCAAGTCTATGCGCTTGAGAGAGTGCGTGCTGGCCTCGCTCAAGGCACACATCACCTGAAATTCCTTGAAACTGATGCCGTGGGCAGCCAGCCATTGGTCCTGGCGTTTTTGCAGCCGCGTCTGCACATGGGACAGTCCCAGCAGCAATTTGCCTTCCGTTCCGATACTCACCTGCAATCTCCTTGCTTATTACTTGATATCACAAGTATCACGCAAGCATAAAGCAAATGTCAATCCTGCCATGGACAGCCGGCTCGCGGGCTTCTATCCTCCTCGCCATTGCCCTGTCAGGAGCATGCGCCATGGACACACATTCCAGGTTTGCCAGACTTTTGCTAGTGAGCTTTCTGCTGTCCCCGGCATGGAGCAGTGCTGACGAACCTCCGGCTGGCACCCTGACCCCCTTCAACAATGTCGGCGTGTTCGACGGCGGCACCGGACTGCTGCACAGTTGTGTCGCCTTGCAGAATGCTGCAGGCGATGTGGAAAAGGACGCCAACGGCCAGGCTCGGCTGCTGGCCCTGACACTGCGTCTGGCAAGCCCCGACCTGGTGTTTCGTGTGGACAGCACTGCCCCCTTTGACAACAGTACAGGCAAGGACTGCAGTGGCAGCTTCCGCGCCGGGGTCTATCGTGACCACGTGCTGATTGTCAGGGCAGACCCGACGCTGGATGGCCGTGTATTGAGCCTGATGTTCGACCATGTACCCGGGACAGAGGCCGACTTGCGCCTGCGCAACGATGCCACCAGCCTCGCCGTCCTGCGCGACATCACCGGCAACTCCACGCAACTTGGTTCCAGTCTTGGCAGCTTCCAGGTCAGCTCACTGCGCGACTTCAGCAATGGCCTGCGCCCGGCATCTGTCACCATGACGCTGCCGCAGTGCGCTGACCCGCAGGGCGACGCCAATCTCGTGATTCTGGAACGTGATGGCACTGCCTTCGCCACGGGAACTCCGGGTACCGAGTACACCTGGAACGTCACGACCCTGGCGGCGGGAGAGTACGTGCTGCGCGCCTATTGCAGCGACGAATCTGCCGTGCGCCTGCTGTACCAGAGCGCAGGACTGGAAGTGGTGCCAGCGCACTTCGGCATCAGTGCCCATGCCACTGGCAATTTCAGGCTACGACTGGGCGCGCCCACAGCCTTCCCGAGCCCCAGCCCGTCGCCAGCCCCCAATGGCAGTGTCTTTGCGTTCCAGTTCGAAGCGGCCACCACCAGCGAAGACCGCCAGCTGATTCAGGACGCTGTGCAGTTCGCCAGCAGCTTCTATCAGAGCACGCTGGGCCGCACCGTGCAGCAGAGCACCACCATCGCCACCTAGCGAACGGCAACCGGATGCACCAGTGGCGGCGCGGCGGCTTTCACTGGCGCCAGGAACATGACGATCTGTGTCGCCAACCAAGGCTGGACCGTGCACGGCCCGGTGACACGCAGAAAGATCATCATCCACGAAGTGTTTCATCTGCTGCAGTTCGAGCAGCGCTGGATTGGCGGACCGCAGCCTGCAGGCCTGCACTGGATGATCGAAGGCGCCGCGGAATACCTTGGCTGGCTGGGGATTGCGAATCAGGGAGTGGTGCCCATCAGTACGGCACGCGGCTGCATGCTCAAGGAAGTCACGGATTTCGCGACGAACCAGCCGCCGGGACTTCCGGACCTGAACCTGTTGGAGACAGCGCAGAGTTTCAGCAGGCCGGGGCCGGTGTATCCACTGGCGATGCTGGGGGTGCAGCAACTGATGAACTCGTCCAGTGCTGACGCGCTGCTGACTTACGGGGCTGCGATAGCGGCGGGCAACACGGCCGAGTCGGCCTTCCAGAATGCCTTCGGGACCTCACTGCCAGCCTTCTACCAGCAATTCCCGACGTGGAAGGCGCTGCCGGTTCCGGCCACCTATGAGTGCCGCCTGTAAGGTCGGCACTGGCCGGTACTGCACCTGCAGCCGGAGCATCGGCCATTACAGCCGTTTCAGATCCGGCTTGATGACCTTGCCCATGGCGTTGCGCGGCATGGCATCAAGGACTCGCAAGGTCTTGGGAATCTTGTAGGGGGACATGCGCGATTCGCACCAGGCCTTCAATTCCGGCAGCGTCAGCGACTGGCCGGGCTTGAGCACCACGAAAGCCGTCACGGCCTCGCCCCAGGTATCGTCGTCGATGCCGGCCACGGCACACTCGGCGATCTTCTCGTGGGTGAGCAGCGTGCCTTCGATCTCCAGGGCCGACAGCTTGTAGCCCCCGGACTTGATGATGTCCACCGAGGAACGCCCCATGATGCGGTAATAGCCTTTCTCGCGCACAGCGACATCGCCGGTGCAGAACCATCCGTCGACAAAGCTCTCGGCGGTAGCCGCGGGATTGTTCCAGTACTCCAGGAATACCGTGTCGCCGCGCACTCGAATCTCTCCCGGCACGTCGTCCTGCGCGATCACCGCACCCGCGTCATCGAACAGCGCCACCTCGACGCCCTTCAGCGGCACGCCGACCGCGCCTGCACGGCGCTCCCCGAGATAGGGATTGGAAATGCCCATGCCGATCTCCGTCATGCCATAACGTTCCAGCAGGGTCTGGCCGGTGAGGGCTTTCCACTGATTGAACAGCTTGACCGGACAGGCAGCCGAGCCACTCACATTCAGGCGCATGATCTTGAACGCCGACGTGATGGCCTCGCGCTTGCCCGCATCCAGCGCCTCGAGATACTGAATGATCTTCACATAAATGGTGGGCACTGCCATGAACAGCGTGTACTTGCGCAAGCGCACCTGGGTCATCACCTGATCCATGTCGAAACGGGGGAAGATGGCGACGCGCGCGCCTGTCCACAGGCCGCAACACAGGATGTTGATGATGCCGTGGATATGGTGCAGCGGCAGGAACAGCGGAATCGAATCCTTGGCCTGCCAGCCCCAGGCCTCCAGCAGCGTCGTCACCTGGGCGCGGATGTTGCGATGCGTGCTGACCACCCCTTTCGGCTTGTTGGTGGTGCCGCTGGTGAACAGGATCATGGCGCGACGCTCGGGCGCAATGACCGGTAGCTTGCCGACCCCGTCGGCAAGGGTTTCCGCCACGGTGAGAAGCTCGATCTTCAGCGCCTGGCAAAGAATGTGCAGCGCGACGATCTGGTCGGTGTCCAGCGACAGACAGGCCACCAGACGAGTGACCTGGGCACAGGTCAGTGCATGCTCCAGTTCCGGTAGCGCCCCTGCCACGTTCAGCGGCACAGCGATGCCACCGGCACGCCAGATGCCCAGCAGAGTCGTGACATAGTCCACGCCGCCCGGAATCAGCAGGGCGATGCGCTCTTCCTTCAGATCAGTCTTGCCTTCAAGCAGACCGCTCGCCATCTTGTTGACGCGTTCGTGCAGATCGGAATACGTCCACTCCCCCGCCGTCGTCTGCAGGGCCACTGCCGTATTGCCGATGCTCAGCGCGGGGAATACCCGCTGCTCCGTGTGACTGCCTGAACTCATTGTGACGTCTTCCTTGTGGGGCAACCGGCACTCGTCACACGAGTGCTCGAACGATGAAATAAAGGACCGAGGGGCCCAGCAGACAACCCACGCCGGTATAGAACGTGGCCGTCATGGCGCCGTAAGGCACCAGCCGCGGATCGGTGGCGGCCAGTCCGCCGGCCACGCCGCTGGTGGTGCCCATCAGCCCGCCGAACACCATGGCCGACTGCGGATTGTTCAGCCCGATGTGGCGCGCCACCAGCGGCGTGCCGACCATGACCAGGATCGACTTCACGACACCGGCCGCAACGGCCAGGGCGATGACATCCGAACTGGCACCGATCGCCGTTCCCGTCACGGGCCCCACGATGTAGGTGACCGCACCCGCGCCGATGGTGGTGATGCTCTCGGCATCGGTGTAGCCGAATGCCAGGGCAATCAGCGCTCCCGCGATGAAGGACACCAGGACTCCGGCGAGAATCGACACCACGCCCACGACTCCCGCCTGACGCAGTTCTGACAGTTGCACCCCGAAGGCCGTGGAGACAATGCCGAAATCCCGCATCATGCCGCCCCCCATCAGGCCGATGCCGGCGAGCAGGCCGATATCCGCGACACCCCGGCTGCCGCCAGTGGCGAGGCCGGCGGCATAGGCGGCCAGCAGTCCCAGGAGGATCGCGATCGCCGAACCGTGGATGCGCCCGCGGGTGAAGCGGCGCGACGCCCAGTACGACAGCCACACCGCGAGCCCGACAATCAGGAATGCGACGATGAGGCCATTGGCCTGAATGACCGTGCGCAGGGTGTCAATCATGGTTCTGCTCCAGCGGCGGCAGCGGCGGACTCTGCGGACCGAACCTGCTGAGCACCGGCACCAGGGCAAAACTGACCAGGACGGCGAGCACACCCGCCAGCACAGCGAGAATGCCGCCACTCGCGGCCGCCACCACGTTCTGGCTGGCCGCCATCGCCACCACGATCGGGATATACATGGCGCCCCAGAATTTCACGCCTTCCCCCGCCGCTCCCGTGGTGAGCGAGCGCATGCGCGGCGAGCCGCCAGCGACCACCAGCAGCAGCATGGCGAGACCGACGCCGCCGACATTGGCCTGCACACCCAGCAATTGACCGAGCAGTTCACCAAGATAGAGACCGGCGAGCAGACAGGCCGAGAGCAGGGCCACGCCGTAAATGATCATGGGCATTCCTTGTTGTTGTTTTGGTGGAATTCGGGCCGCAGTATAGCCGAGCGGCCTCGCACTTCACTACCCTCAGAGAGGTGATTTGCCACGCAATACGGGGACTTGCGCGACAAACTGAATGGCTTCTGAACGAGATTGCGTGCCATCCCTGTGCCTTGCCCCGGGAATCAGGCTACACTCTGCCGCGCCCATTTCTTGACGTCACGATAGCGAAACAGGAAAAGCATCATGCGAAATCATTCCCTGCTGGCAGCCCTGCTCGCCGGCCTGCTCAGCGCCCCGGCCTCGGCGCAGCTTTCAGAGTCCGCCAGTTTTGCCACGGCCATCGAGACGCTCTATCAGGTCAACATCGACGTGCCCTACACCTCGCAGGCCGGCGCGCAGCTGGCCATGGACGTCTACGCGCGCCGCGATGTCACCACGCCACAGCCCACCCTGGTGTTCTTTCACGGCGGTTTCTGGGTGGCAGGCAACAAGAACGCTCAGATCATGGCGCTGCTGCCCTGGCTGGAGATGGGCTGGAACGTCGTGAATGTCGGCTACCGCCTCGGGGGCACGGCACCGGCCCCCGCCGCCCTGATCGATGCCTTCTGCGCGCTGCGCGCCATTGCCGCGGAAGCGGAGCGCTTCCACATCGACACGCAGAAGCTGGTGGTGAGCGGGCAGTCTGCCGGCGGACACCTGGCGCTCTCCGTGACCATGATTCCCGACAGCGAAGGCTTCGCCTCCGGCTGCCCCGATGGCACCACGCCGCCCGTGGCCGCCGCCATCAACTGGTTCGGCGTCACCGACGTGCAGGATGTGATCCAGGGACCCAATCTTGCCGAGAACGCGGCGCGCTGGTTCAATGGCGTCGCCCAGCCCATGGCCATGGCGCAGCGTCTGTCCCCCATTCGCTATGTGCGCAATGATCTGCCGCCGATCCTGAGCATTCACGGCGACGCCGACGCGGTGGTGCCCTACGCTCACGGCGTGGAGCTGCACCGGGCCCTGGCCGCCACCAATGTACGCAACCAGCTGTTGACGATCCCCGGCGGCGGGCACGGCCGTTTCACGGCCGAAGAACGCGAACGCATCTACATCAGCATTCAGGACTTCCTCATGGAAGCAGGACTTTGACATGAACGTGCTTTACGACGCCCATCCCGTGATGTTCAAGAACCACCCCTTCGGCTTTGTGCTGTGCATCCTGCTGATCCCGCTGGGCATCGGCATCCTGATCCTGCTGTGGTGGCATCTGCAGAACAAGTCCTCGCGCCTGTCCATCAGCGAGAATCACGTGCTCTACGAGAAGGGGCTGCTGAGCAAGGAGCGCTCCGAGATCGACATCGACAGCGTGCGCACAGTGAAGGTGAAACAATCGTTCTTCAATCGCATCTTCGGCACCGGCACCATCGAACTGTACACCTCGGGCGATCAACCCGAGATCGTGGCCGACGGCATGCCTGATCCCAACAGTATCCGCGAGATCATCAAGGCCAACCAGAAGGAAAGCTGAAATGGTGGGTGAAACCGACAAGAAGGACAAGGACGATTCCCGCCGCATCGCCATCGCACTGATCGTGCTGGTGCTGTTGCTGGTGGCTGCGGCGGTGCTGATGCTGCCGCTGGTGGGGGAGCTGGTGGCCACCCATCTGGCGCCGGGGCTGGGCATGCGCGATGCCGCCGTGATCGCGTTCTTCCTGACGCTGCTGATCCTGGTGGTGTTTGCCATCGCCTCGGGAGACGGGCTGCTGGGCGAACTGCAGTTCATGCTGATGGGCTTTCTGGCCTTCTTCGTGATCCTCTGGCTG
>JALREE010000330.1 GCA_023256835.1 Pseudomonadales bacterium
CGCTCTTCCGATCTGGCCAGCACGAACAACAGGTCCGACAGCCGGTTCAGGTACTGCCGCGGTGCGGCGCGCACCGGTTCGGCTGCGCCGAGCGCGACCAGCGCGCGCTCGGCCCGGCGCGCGATCGTTCGGCTGACATGCGCGAGCGCGAGATCGGCGAGAGCCATCATGTGGTGGGCAATTACGAGGCCTTCTGCAATAGCCGCTCGCTGGACCATCACGAGCCGCTGGACATCAACGCGGTGGAGGATCGCAAGATCAAGGACTGCTGCGTGATCCACACTCTGGTGCGCAATCTGGATGGCGAGGAGATCGAGGAGATCGAACCGCTCACAGATGTGATCATGGAAACCAAGATCGAGATTCTGGCCGACAATCTGATGTGCAATTTCGGTTTCGCCATCATGCGCAATCTGAGCGAGATCATGTCGGCCTATCTGACCACGGACCTGGACGACGTGCCCAAGGGGCCGTTCATGAAGGGCGAGATCCTGACCGTGCGTTCACGCTTGAATGCGGTGTCGATGCGCGTGGGCGAGTTCCATGTGCTGGGTGGCGTGGCGGATGCGAGTGGCCTGCTGTGGTACGAGACCAAGCTGAGCAATCTCATCAGGATCAAATCCAACAAGGGCGTCGGCTCGGTGGTGATGCGCGTGAACTGGAGTGTTGCACGCGACTGAAGCGCAAGCTCGTTACATTGACTCAGCTCGTAATGCAGTCTTACAGCCCCTGCGAGGCGATTCATTCAACCGAGTTGTCGAACACCAACCCCAGCAGCAGTTTTTCAAGGTCAGCGAAGGAAAGTGCGCCAAGCGCTTCTTTCTTCAAGGACTTCAGCAGATTTTGCTGGGCTGCTGAGGACAGCGGGCCAAATTCCAAGCCCACCGCACCAAGGCGGCATTCTTCCACAAACGTGACAGAGCGATCGCGCTGCCCCCACGGCCAACACACGATGCAGGCCAGATTAAGCACTGGCAAATCCCGCATCAACGCGAAAAACAATGCCCAGGTGGAAGAGTCTATCGCTCCCGCATCCCGTATCAGGAACAGTCGCGGCTCGCCAAGTTGGATCTCCTTGCGAATGGCGCTGCTCAAGGGCACATCCGCCACCAGTGGATTGAGTGTGGCCAAAAGGTCGGAATCAGCCTTGAACTCCAGCACGGGGCGTCCGGCGGCACTGGCATAGTCGACGAGTGAGCGAAGCAGGTAGTCGCGCAATGCGTCACTGGCAAACACGATGCTGGCGAAGCCAGGGCCGCTCTGCAATGTGCTCATCAGACGACGATATTCATCCGCATAGGGCTGTGCCTGAAATAGAGCAAAGCCTGTCTGAGTGCCAGTTGTCTTCTGCAAGGAACCCAGCGCGGCACGCAACATCTGCTGACTGAAGCCGAGCGCTTCCGCCAGTCCGCGCATGGAGGCACCGGCATTCAGCTGCTCTTGCACCCAGGCCAGCTGGGCAGTTGTCGGCCTGGGCTTTTTCACGTTACTGCTTGTCATCAGCCAGGATGTCTCCGTTTTCGTCGAAGCGCATGGCATCCGGCACAACAGGGACGGGCCGCTTCAAGCGCTGTCCCATTTTCATGGCCGTTCCCACATTGAAGATGTAGGCAATCACTTCCGCGACGGTATGGTACAAAGCCTCAGGGATCATGTCATCCAGACGTGTGGAGAAATACAGCGCACGCGCAAGTTCCGGGGCCTCGAACAATGGCACCTGATGTTCGATGGCGCTTTCGCGAATGCGTTGCGCCAGCATGTCGGCTCCCTTTGCAACGACACGCGGGGCGTCGCTGGTGCCGGGCGTGTATGAGAGCGCCACCGCAAAATGCGTCGGGTTGGTTATCACCACATCGGCCGTCTCCAGGGCACTCATCATTCGATTGAATGCAATGTCGTGCTGGCGTTTGCGCTGTTGTGCCTTGACCTCTGGTCGCCCTTCACTTTCCTTCATTTCATCTTTGATTTCCTGCAGGCTCATGCGCATTTTTTTCATGTGCTGAAAGTGCTGCCAAGGCATGTCCACCAGCGCGATCAGGAAGAGGGACAGCGTGATGAAGAGCATCGCACTGGACAGAATGCGGCCAGCCTCGCCCAAGGCTAACGGTGCTGGCAAGACGCCAAGCATTCCGAGGGAGTCCATGTAGAAGTAAATGACAAAGGCAACGATGGCACCCAGGAACAGTGTCTTGAAGATATTCTTGAACAGTTCGAACAACGCATTGCCGCCGAACATGCGCTTAAGTCCCGAAAGCGGGTTGAGCTTGGAGAATTTTGGCGCTGCGGCTTTTAAGCTGAAGCTGATGCCGCCGAAAGCCCCGTTGGCGAGAATGACCCCAAGCACAGACAGCAGACACACCAGCCCCAGCAGAGGCAACATAATTTCAGCCGAGCCCACAATTTTTTCCAGCATCAGTCCCGGATCGCGGGTGACGCGGGCATCCAGCATGAAATTGTAAGTGAACAGCGTGGTGACGCGTTCAATCAGCGTGCTTGAAATCAGCACGATCAAGGCGCCTAAACCGAACAGACTGATGGCGATGGCAAAGTCCTGCGACCGCAGGATCTGCCCTTCCTCGCGCGACTTGTCGATGCGTTTTTGGGTGGGTTCTTCTGTTTTGCTCTGGCTGTCGTCGCTCTCTGCCATCGCTCATGCCCCCGGCAGCGATTGGAGAACATCGAGGCCACTCTGCCACAGACGCTCAATAGTGTAGACCATAGCGGTAATGTTCAGATTCAGCGCCAGAAGCCCCACGAGCAGGATTGCTGGGAAACCTACCGCAATAATATTGAGCGAGGGGGCAGAGCGGGTGATCACGCCCAGTCCGATATTCACCACCAACAGGGCCACCATCATTGACAGCGCCAGATTGATTGCGCCAGTGAAGATAAAGGGAATCCAGCGCAAAAAGATGTCAAACCATTCGTCCAGCGGCGGGGTGGTGCCGATCGGAATACTCTGAAAACTTTCGAACAGCAGTTGAATGACGAACAGATGTCCGCCCATCGTGAGGAATATCAGTGTCGAAAGAATCATCAGAAACTGTGCCACGAGGGGTACGTTGCCAAGATTGGGATCCACCATGCTGGCAAAACCCAGTCCGATGGCGTTCGAGATAGCCTCCCCGCCGACCACAACGGCAGCTGTGACAACTTGCAACGCAAAGCCCATGGCAATGCCGATAAGAGCCTGCACCATGAGCTGGCCAAGACCTGCAGCGGTGAACGGATCGATCTCGGGAACGGCAACAGCCTCGAAAACGAACAGCGTCAACACCAGCGCGACGACGATTCGGATACGCAGATTGATCACGTCGAGAGAAAACAGAGGCGCGGCAAGTATGAAGGCGGAAATCCGGGTCAGAGGCCACATGAAGGCAGCGATCAGGGCCATGATTTCATCGAGGCTGCCGCCGTTTATCATTGCAGCATGACCGGGATCAACAGAAACAGACGCTCAAAATAATCCGTCAGCACCCCAATCTGCCAGTTGCCGATCAGCACCAGGGCGATGACGATGAAGATCAGCTTGGGAACGAAGCTCAGTGTCATTTCCTGTATGGAGGTGGCAGCCTGAATGACTCCGATCAACACCCCCGCCAGCAGTATGCCAAGCAGCAGCGGACCCGCAAGAAGGGCGGCCACCAGCAACGCTTCGCGCCCGATGACAATCACATCACTGACAGTCATTCACGCCCCCAGAAAGCTAGCGGTCAAGGATTGCATGACGAGCAACCAGCCATCTGACAGGACGAACAGCATCAACTTGAATGGCATGGAGATCATCATGGGTGAAAGCATCATCATACCCATCGACATGAGGACACTCGCAACGACAAGGTCGATGATGACGAAAGGGATATACAACAAGAAACCTATCGTGAATGCGGTTTTCAATTCAGAGGTCATGAAGGCGGGAATCAGCACTGGCAGAGGCACATCCGCGTAAGGCGTCGCCGGATCCACGTTGGCAATGTCCATGAAAACACTCATGTCCTCTTCGCGCGTCTGCGTCAGCATGAAGCCCCGCAGTGGCTGCACAGCGGCATCGAAGGCAGCCTCCGCCGCGATTTCCTCGTTCATGTAAGGCACCACTGCGTCATCGTAGACCTGCAGGAAAACTGGCGACATGATGAATATGGTCAGGAAGAGAGCAATGCCGACCAGCACTTGATTGGGAGGAGTCTGCGCGGTGCCGATGGCTTGTCGTAACAGCGAAAGCACGATGATCACACGTACAAACGAGGTCATCATGATCAACAGGGAGGGCAGCAAGGTCAACACGGACATCAGCAGAAGGATCTGCAGTGTGAGTCCGTATTCGGTGGCGCCGTCGACCCCTTGGGTGACACTGACGACAGGCAGCCCCGGCTGCGCCAAGGCAGACGATGCCAGCAGGCCCGCCAACATGGCCAGACCAATGCCGAGCCAGAGTCGACCGCCGCCACGAGCCAACCTGCTAATCATCCCAGCTGTGCACAACCGTGGCATTGTCATTGGAAATTACCAGCAGGAAGGTCTTTTCCCGCGCCTTAACCAGGACCAGTCGCTGTCGCAGGCCCAGAGGGATTTGTGATTCGATGGAGAGATTGCCCGTCTGCGAGCTCAGGAATCTGCCCTTGTATTTGTTCAGAACATAGAAGAACCCGAGCATGGACAGCACGACGACTATCAGTCCAAGGGCGGATTGCATACTGATCATACTCATCGCATTCTCTTCTGCACGCCTGCGTGGCGTCAAACGTTCTTGATGCGTTCGGCCGCGGGGATAACCTGTGTCAGGCGTACTCCGTAGCGTTCATTCACCAGCACCACCTCGCCCTGTGCGACCAGAGTATTGTTGACATACAGGTCCAGCGGCTCACCGGCCAGCCGATCCAGCTCAACTACCGAGCCCTGACTCAAACGCATGAGATCCTTGATCTTCAGCGAGGTACGCCCGACTTCGACCGAGATAACAATGGGAATGTTGCCCAGCACGTCTGGATTGATGCTCGGTTTGTTGATGCCGGCGCTGTCACTGCCCAGCAGATTCTCCAGCTTGCCGCCAAGCAGGATGTCTTCGTTTCGTTTTTCGTCTGCCATGATGCGTCTCTAATTGAGGGGGGGTATCTGCACAAATTCCTTGATCTTGACGGCTACATTGTTGCCGATGTTGCCAACCTCTGCCGTGAAGATCTTGGCACCTTCGATCTCACCGGTGGCATATTCAGGTTTCTTGAAGAACAGAATGTCGCCGGCTTGCATGGTTTGCAATTCGCCAAGGGACGAGTAAATCTGCCCAAGGTTCACCAGCAGTCTGAGCTTCGCATGGCCACTGGCATCGGCCAGCTCTTCGCGCCATTGCGTGTCCTTGGCGTCGTTTTCTTCCGATGACTGGATGCGGCTGCGCAGCAAATCCCTGATCGGCTTGAGCGAGATGAAAGGGGTCACGATGCTGATGGTGCCCTCGCTCGCATTCGAATCCATCGACAGTACGAAACGGCTGACGATCACCAGATCGTTCTCGTCCGCGATCTGAGCGAACTGCGGGTTGATCTCAGCTGCCGTCTCGGTGAAGTCGAGCTGCAGGATCGGCGACCACGCTTCCTTAAGCGATGCGAAGATGATGTTGAGCATGATGCGGATGATGGAGTTTTCGGTAGGCGTGAACATCCGGCCCGGGTGCACAGGATTGCTGCCTTTGCCAAGCCCCCCGAAAAAGTTGTCCAGCGAAGAGAAGATGATGGACGGGTCGATTACAACCAGGGAGTAGCCTCGAAGGGGCTCAAACTTGACAGTATTGACCGACAACGGTGCCTGCAGCTTGGACAGAAACGCCCCATATTTTTCGATCTTGACACGATCAACTTGAATCTTGGGCGTCGTGCGCAGCACATCCATCAGGCCGACGCGCAACTGACGGGTAAAACGCTCGTTGATCATGTCGATGGCGGATTCGTTGAAACCCAAAGAGGTGTCTTCGCTCGCCAGGTCGTGCTTGACCACCTGATAGGCCTCGCGGCCTGCTGCGAGTCCGTTTGCCATGGACTCCTGCTGCAAAGCCTGCAGTTCTTCAGGAGTCAGTTTTCCACTGGGATTGCTCATTGTCTTAGGACGCCTTCAATAAAGTGGGGGCTTACTGGACCAGGAATTCCGTGAAATAGACGGATTCAACGCCGGCGAACTCGCCAAAATCCTCAAGAACAGCATTGATGGTGATGCGTAATTGCTCACCCAGCTGTTCGCGGAAGTCCGGCAGCAGCAGATTGTCCTCAGGCGTCCGGCTCATGTCGGCCAGGATGGCCGAACGGATTGCCAGTTCGTGGCGTACGATGCTGTCGATGACCATCTGGTCGTAGTGGGTCATCACGGCCACGGTCACTTGCATCACTTTGCGCGAGCCATTGATGTTGGCTGTCAGCGGTCGTGGCATTTCGTAGTAAAGCGTCCCCAGCCGCTCCGGGTTGGGCGTCACGAGCAGTTGTGGCTCGGTTGGCACCGCCGCGTCTCCCTCGGCCGGGGCGGCCGCCTCAGCAGCCGCAGGCGGGGTCTCGATCTCGGCAAGAGCCTGCTCGAGTTCTTGATCATTCATGGCGCCGGTGAGCATCAGCGTTGCAAACACTGCCCCCACCGCGACAACCACTACGACCAGCACCCCGACAATGACGGGAATCAAGGGAAAGCTTTTCTTGCCTTCCGTGGTACTCGCTACTTTTTCGTCAGCCATGGCAAATCTCCGCAGTGTGTTCAGACATAGGTATCAAGTTGCGCAGGTGTTGCGCCGGCAGACCCGGCATCGCCAGGCCCGGCAACAGTGGCGCCGCTGTCATTCGGGTGCTCTGACCGCTGGGACATGCCGCCAGACTGACGGCCACCTGCGTGCTGCGCACCACTGCCTCCGGCATCCCGGAAAATATTGATTTCTGTGGCGCTGTGCCCGGCGAAGGCCTCACGCAGGGCATGACTGTTTTCCCGCAACACGCGCACCACCTCCTCCGTCTGGGCGACGATATTGATCGTGACCGTGTTGTTGTTTTCGATGACTTCTGCCTCGATGGTCCCCATGTTCTCGGGAGCCAGCATTATACGTAGCGCCGCACGGCCAGTGCCATCGGTTTCCAGGGAGGCCTTGCGGATCTCGCCGCCGAACTGGCTGTTCAGATCCTCAAAGCGCATCCAGCTTTCGCGACTGGGTGCTTCGCGTACCGGCGTGCGCTCGTGTGCCTTGGCAGCGACCGCTGACTCGGCGGTCGCCGCAGGTGCAAGCGTGAAATCAGCCCCCTGGGAGACATTGCTGTCAGAGCCAAGACTTGTCTCGATCGAGGACCGAAGGGCGCTCATCGGTGCCGGCGAAGGAGGGGTCTCGCGCGGTGCCCGCTCGTCCCGCACCGCGCCTTCCAGGGCGGGTCCGCCGGCGTCAGTGTCCGAGACGGGATGCAGGCGCTGGTCGAGTGGATCCGGCGTCACTGGGGAGCCAGTTCGAGCTGCAGGGCGAGTAGCACCTGCTTGCGTCGTTGCGCCACCACGATCAAGGCGTGTGCCTGAGACTGGCGCTTGCACGGGCAA
>JALREE010000039.1 GCA_023256835.1 Pseudomonadales bacterium
AGCGGTGTTGCGTGAACTGGACGCCATCATAGCTTATGCCGAAGGCCAGCTGCCTGCCGGGCTGGCCATCCTGTCCGGAAAAACTACCGGCTTCGTGCTGGGGGCAGACATACGTGAGTTCAGCGGATTCAGTGACGCAGCACAGGTCACTGCCTCCATACGCGAAGTACACGCGATGTTTTCGCGACTGGAAGCGCTGCGCTGCCCGACCGTCGCCGCATTTGAAGGGTACTGTCTTGGCGGCGGTCTCGAATTGGCGCTGAGTTGCGGCTACAGGATCGCTCGCGACGTTCCCGCTACCAGAATCGGTTTTCCCGAAGTGCAGCTGGGCATTTTCCCCGGCTTCGGCGGCTCAGCCCGTTCGGTCAGCCGCATTGGTGGAATGAAAGCCATGGAGCTCATGTTGTCTGCGCGCCAGCTCAATGCCCGCCAGGCGCGTGCAATGGGTCTGGTGGACGAAGTGATCGGGCGTCATGAAGAACTCTATTGGGCTGCGCGCCGTGCCATCCTTGGTCGCCGCAGGAGCAGCGCACCAAGCCTGCTGGCCCGTGCCACCAATCTCACTCCTGTGCGTCGCCTGCTGGCGAAGCAGATGCGCAAGCAGACTGCCGCGCGAGCCCGCGAAGCGCATTACCCCGCCCCCTATCGCCTGATTGACACCTGGGAGCGTTTCGGCGGCGACCGCGCCGCGATGATGCAGGCGGAAGCTGAAGAAGTGGGACGCCTTATGGTCACTCCGCAGGCAGGTGGATTGCGGCGTGTATTCGGTCTGATGGACCGGCTCAAACGCGAAGGCCGTCAGAGTGAATTTCGCGCCCGCCGCGTGCATGTCATCGGTGCCGGCGTCATGGGTGGCGACATTGCTGCCTGGTGCGTGCTGCAGGGTCTTGAAGTGACGCTCCAGGACCGCGAAATGAAATTCATCGAACCGGCAATCAAGCGCGCAGAAACACTCTTTCGCAAGAAGCGTCTGGAGCCTGCGGCCGTGAAGTCTGCACTGGCGCGGCTGCAACCCGATGTAGAAGGCGCAGGGGTCAGCAAGGCCGACGTGGTCATAGAAGTGATTGTCGAGCGCCTTGATGCCAAACAGGCGCTGCTTGCACAGGTCGAAACGCGCCTGCGTCCCGGCGCCATTCTGGCCACCAACACATCGTCTATTCCGCTGGAAGCAATTGCCACTGCGCTGCAGGATCCCTCTCGCTTGATCGGCCTGCACTTCTTCAACCCCGTGGCAAAGATGCCGCTGGTAGAGGTGGTGCGCGGCGCGCAGAGCAATGAAGAGTCTCTTCGCCGGGGTGCAGCTTTCTGCGGACAGATCAATCGCTACCCCTTGCCGGTCCGCAGCAGTCCTGGGTTTCTGGTCAATCGTGTGCTGGCACCCTACATGCTGGCTGCCATGCGGGCAGTCGACGAAGGCATCTCGCCGGAAACGGTCGACGAAGCCATGCTCGCCTTCGGCATGCCGATGGGCCCGATCGAACTGATCGACACCGTCGGCCTCGACATCGCCATGGCCGCCGGCAAGCAACTGGCGGGTGGGGCGGATGCGCCGAAATGCCTGCTGCAGCGGGTGGAAAAAAACCTGCTCGGCAAGAAGAGCGGGCAGGGTTTCTACACCTGGTCCGAAGGCAAGCCGCAAAAAGGCAGCGCCGGCAGCGTGCC
>JALREE010000084.1 GCA_023256835.1 Pseudomonadales bacterium
ATGGCCTTGCGGATCTGCCAGACATGGTGCGCCAGGGCCTGCTGCGCCTGCGCACTGGCGTCGGCGAGCAGGGCCCGCATGTCGCCGGCGCCGGGCGCCATGGCGGCCAGTCCGGAGGCGTGCTGCAGGACCTCGTGCAGAGCCGTGACACTCATGCCTTCCTGCTGCAGCAGATGCAGCAGGATGCCGGGGTCCAGCGAGCCACTGCGGGTGGCCATCACCAGACCTTCCAGCGGCGTGAAGCCCATGCTGGTATCGACGACGCGGTCGTCTTTCCAGGCTGTGAGCGAGCAGCCGCCCCCCAGATGCAGGGTGATCAGGCGCTGCGGCCCGGCGCTGCCGTCAGACGGCTGCACCTGCCGCCACTGATGGCGATGGGCCAGGCCATGGAAACCATAGCGGCGAATGGGCCAGCGCGGCGACAGGCTCGCAGGCAGGGCATAGCGCGCTGCCACCTCGGGCAGCGCCGCATAGAGCCCCGAATCGAACACGGCCCATTGCGGCACGGCCGGCCAGCAGGCCTGGACGACATCGGCCAGGGCCAGAGCCAGGGGATTGTGCAAGGGGGCGAGCGGTGCCCAGTGGGCGATGCGCGCACGCGTGGCGGCGTCCAGTGGCAGCGGCACTTCCTGCACGGCACCGGCATGGACGATGCGTTGCAGCACGGCCAGCGGCGGGCACGGCAGGGCGGCCAGCAGCGTTCGCAGTTGCGCTGTCAGCACGGCGGCACTGCCTTCCAGCCGTTGCTCCCAGAGCACGACCCCTTGCCTTGACCAGGCGGCCAGCTTGAGGCTCGTGCTGCCGGCATTGAGCAGCAGCACACTGTCAGCGAACGTGGTCGGTGTCATGCCCTCACAACTCCCGCACAGCAATGCCATCCAGCACCAGATCGGACGGAAACACCACTACCTGCTCGCCCTCGGCGAGCCCCGCCAGCACCTCGGCCTGCGCGCTGTTGCGCCGCCCGATCTGCACCTCGCGCAGCTGCACGCGGCCCTCGACCACCGCGAACACCTGCCACTGCCCGGTGCGGCGGAACAGCGCACTCATGGGCACGCTCAGCACCGCCTCGGCCTCGTCCACCACGATGGCGGCCTCGATGCGGTACTCAGCGCCCAGACCGGGATTCGGACTGACGAACTCGCCGATGACATTGACCCGCTGCTCCTCCACGCCCAGCGCCGAGAACTTGGTGAAGGCCTGGGGTTCGACATAGCGCACCACGCCCTCCAGGGCCTGCTCGCCGCCCCAGCCGCTGACGAGCATGCGGTCGCCCGGACGCACCTGCACCGCTTCCTGGGTCAGCAGGTCGACCACCAGCTCCAGGGCATCGCCATTGCTGATCTGGAACAGCGGCGTGCCGGCGGATACCACGCGCTCACTCTTCTCGAACACGCGCTGCACCGTGCCGGCCGCCGGGGCCAGCACGTCCAGGATGCCGGCATCGGCCTGGCTGCCCAAGCGCTGCGAACGGGCACTCTCGCGCTCGGCGGCCGCGGCCTGCAGGGCGGCACGGGCATTGGCCTCGCGCGCCTGCGCAGCCGCCGCGATCTGGGCATAGGCCTCGCGCTCCTCGCGGGCGATCAGGCCCTGCGTGAACAGCGTCTCGCGGCGCTGCGCTTCCTGCCGGGCACGGGCGCTGGCACTGCCGGCCTCTTCCAGGGCTGCCGCCGCCACGCGCTCGCGTGCCTCGGCGGCGCCTTCGGCCGCTTCCAGCACGGCGGCGGTGCGACGGTCATCCGGGGCGATGGCAATGCTGGCCACGATCTGTCCGGCGCTCACCCGATCCCCTTCGACGAGGGCGGTGCGCAGCAACTGGCCGGTCACCGGCGCGGCCACGGTGTAGGGTTCCCGGGCGCGGGTGCGACCCTGTTCCTCGACGGTGACGAGCAGCGCAGACTGGCCGACCACCGCGGTTTCCACAGCCAGCGGCGCCGGCTGCGCCGACCAGACGGCCAGGCCCACCAGGGCCACGGCGGCCAGGGCCAGCAGCAGCGAGGTGCCGATGCGGCCGGCACTGGGCGGGCGGTGCCGGAATAAGGTGCTTGTGCTGCGCGTCTTCACGTCATTCAACCCCGTTTCATTCTCTGGTCTTGAGTACACTGATCAGGTCCATGCTGTCCAGCCTGCGGCGCACGGCCAGCGCACTGAGCGCAGCGGCCAGCACCGTCACCAGGGCGGCGCTCAGGAAGGTCTGGGCGGTGATCACATAGGGAATCCGGAAGGTGTCCGTCTGCAGACTCGACACCATCAGCCAGGCCAGGGCATAGCCGATCACCCCGCCCAGGGGAATCGCGAACAGCGTCACCAGCCCCTGCTCGCCCAGCAACAGCACGGCGACCTCGCGGCGGTGAAAACCCATCACCCGCAGGCTGGCCAGTTCGCGGCCGCGCTCTGACAGGGCGATGCGCGCGCCGTTGTAGATCACGCCGACGGCGATCACGCTGGCAAAGCCCACCAGAAAGCCCACGGAAATGAAGATGTTGCGGGCCATCTCGCGTTCGAAGGAGGCGAGCATGGACACGGGCGAGGCCACGCCCGCCACGGCCGGCACCTGCTTGAGTTCCCGATAGAGCGTCTGTTGCTGCGAACTGATCACGCCGAGATAGGCGCCGGAGATGACATCCTGCTCCCCGCTCAGCCGGTGCAGCGCCGGCAGCGCCATGTAGGCCGAGACGCCCAGGAAGTCGTCGACGATGCCCACCACCGGCGCCGAGGTGGTCTGCCGCCGCCCTTCCAGCATTTCCACGGTGAGCGCATCGCCCACCTGCACGTGCAGCCGCTCGGCCAGAATGCGGCTCAGCACCAGGCCCTCGGCGGGCAGACGCTGCACCCGGCCGCCGGCGGTCACGATGCGCCGCAGTTCGCCGTCCGGCTCCATGCCCTGGATGGCCGTCTCGCGGCTGTAGTGCCCATGGCGCAGTCGGGCCGGCGCGATGCGGTAGGTCTCCACCCGGGTCACCCCGTCGAGACGCGCGAGTTCGTGACGGGCCTCGCCGCCGACGTTCTGCAGGAAGGACACGGTGAGGTCCTCGCGCTGGATCTGGCGGAACTGCAGGTCGATCATGTGCAGCACACCGTCATACATGAAGAGGCCGATGATCAGGATGGCCGTGGAGAACGCCACGCCCAGCGAGGAGAAAAAGGCCTGCAGCGGCTTGCGCTCGACATTGCGCAGGATCATGCGTCCCGCCGAGGGCAGCAGCCGGCCCAGGCCCAGACGCTCGAAAGGCCCGGGCTCGAAGCGTGCCGGCGGCTCCGGCCGCATGGCCTCGGCCGGCGGCAGGGCCACTGCCTTGCGCACGGCGCCAAGCGCGCCGCTGCAGGCGCCGGCCACGCTCACGCCCAGGGCCAGCAGCAACAGTGCCGGGCTCAGCCGGTATTCCAGCCCAGGCAAGTCGAAGTACTGCCGATAGATGCCGATGTAGGCGCCGCCGAGGTACCAGCCCCCCACGGTGCCGATGGCCGCCCCCACCAGGACGGCGACGACGGCGAACAGCAGGAAGTGGCGGCCCACCTCCCAGTCGCGGTAGCCGAAGGCCTTGAGCACGGCGATCTCGCCGCGCTGGGTGGTGATCAGCCGCCCCAGCACCAGATGCAGCAGGAACACCGCCACTCCCAGGAAGATCGCCGGCATGGCCGTGCCCATCACCCGGTTCTGGTCCAGCTCGCCCTGCAGCATCATGTGCGAGGCTTGATCCCGCCGCGGGTAGGCGCCGAAGCCGCCATAGGGCGCCAGCACCTCGTTGAGGCGCGCGATCACCTCCAGTTCGTTCGCGCCCGGGGCCAGCTTGACGAAGGCCTCGTTGAAGGCGCCGTCCATGTCATAGGCCGGCCCCAGGGCACGTCGCCCCATCCAGAGGATGCCGTAACGCTCGTCCTCGGGCAGCAGCGAGCCGGGCGGCACGGCATAGGAGTGTTCGGGCGAGATGGCCATGCCCACCACCTCCAGGGTGCGGGCGCGACCGTTGATGATGGCGCGCAGGGTGTCGCCCGGCTGCAGGCCGCGCGCCAGGGCGAACTTCTCGCTGATCACCACTTCGTCCGGGGCGCCGGGGGCCACCAGGCGCCCGCGCGTCAGCAGGATGTCATTGAGCGCGGGGCGCGCGGTTTCGGGAATCGAGACGAAGCGCCCTTGGGCCGGGGCGTCGACGCCCTCCAGATCCAGCGTGGCCAGCAGGCTCACGCGCACATCGGCCAGGGCCACCCCCGGAATGCTCTCGATCTGCTCGAGCACGGCGTCAGGTGCGCGGCGCAGCGACGTCCAGACGTCGGCGAAGCGCATCTGGTTGTAATAGCGCTGTTGGGCGTCGACCAGCGCCTCGTAACTGCCGCGCATGGTCACCACCGTCATGATGCCGGTGGCCACCACCAGGGCGATGGACAGCAACTGTCCCTTCATGTGCCAGCACTCGCGCAGCAACTTGCGGTGCAGGGCCGGCAGGCGCAGACGAGCGGCGAACGTGGCGACGCGGCTCACCATTCGATGTGCTCCACGGCCATGCGCGCGGGGTTGCGCACCCGCTCCACGATCTCGCCGCTGCTCATGCGCACCACGCTGTCGCCCATGGCGCCGATGGCGGCGTTGTGGGTGATGATGGCCGTGCTGGTGCCCGTCTCGCGGTTCACCTGTTCCAGCACCCCCAGCACCAGCCGGCCCGTGCGGGCATCCAGCGCACCGGTGGGTTCGTCACAGAGCAGGATCTGGGGGCGCTTGGCGATGGCGCGGGCGATGGCCACGCGCTGCTGCTCGCCGCCGGAGAGCTGGGCCGGAAAGTGATTCATGCGGGATTCCAGGCCGACCAGCGCGAGGGCGTCCTCGGGGCGCATGGGCGAGCGGGCAATATCGGTGACTAGAGCGACGTTCTCGCGGGCGGTGAGGCTGGAGATGAGGTTGTAGAACTGGAACACGAAACCGACGTGATCGCGCCGGTACTGCGTCAGCTCATGAGCACCGGCCGTGCTCAGGCACTGCTCCCGGAAGTGCAGGCTGCCACTGCTGGCGACATCGAGCCCGCCGAGAATGTTGAGCAGGGTGGACTTGCCGCTGCCCGAGGCGCCCAGCAACACGAGCAGCTCGCCGGCATGCAGATCGAGACTGACATCACGCAGCGCCTCCACCACCACTTCGCCCATTTCGTAGCGCTTGCACAGATGCTGCGCCCTGAGCACCGGTTGGCCAGGAAGAGATGTGGGCTGTAGCGCCATGACGAACCTATCTGCTGAAAAACCTGCCCGGAGTGTACTCCCTTGCCGTGACACGACCAACCGGCGAGAATGCCGCCGAACCCATCGCGCCGGACCGGCTGCAGCCCGGACCACCCGGCCTTTTCCGAGGACTCGATCATGCCAGCGCCCTTTCGCCCTATCGCCACTCTTGCGTCCCTTGGCGTCGCTGCCGCTCTCGTGCTGGGCGCCGGCCCGGCCCTGTCGCAGCTGCCCGTGGACATCCCCGGCCCGACAGAGGTGCAGCCGCCCTTCGCGCTGGATTTCAATCAGCCCATGCCCACCGGCATCGCGCCGGAGCTGACAGCCGAGGCGCAGTCCATCGTGCAGCAGTTCGTCGGCACGCTGCTGCCCACGCTGCAACTGGCCATCGCCGCTGGCGGCCCGGTCAATGCCATCGAAGTATGCGCCGTGGAAGCGCCTGCCATCGCAGCGCGCCTCAGCGAACAGACCGGCTGGGATGTCTCCCGCGTCAGTCTCAAGGCCCGCAATGACAGCCTTGCCGCGCCGGACACCTGGGAAACCGTCATCCTGAGCCAGTACGACCAGCGCCATCGTGGCGGCGAGTCGGGCGCCGACATGAACACGGCCGAAATGGTGAGCGGCCAGTTCCGCTACATGCAGGCACAGCCCGCCGCCCCGCTGTGCCTGACCTGTCATGGCACGGCCATCAGCGACGACGTGAAGAGTGTGTTGCAGCAGCGTTACCCGAACGACAAGGCCACGGGCTATGTGGAAGGACAGATCCGCGGGGCGATCAGCCTGATCAAGAAGCTCTGAAGGCGCACGCACCTGCCTTGCCGCTGAGGCCGCCTGCGCTCGGCGACAAAACAAAAAGGGGAGTACTCGTGGAAGTACTCCCCTTTTTTCATGGCCAGCCTGCAGTGGCTGTGCCGAGTGCGGTTATTCGACGATCTGCAGCTTTCTGGACCACCAGGGCGTGATGGCCGGGAGCACGGTGAGTGTCCAGATCACGACCCATGCCGTCAGTGGCATGAGCATGGTCAGTTGCGGGAGCTGCGCCACGGTGACAACGGCCAGCACCACGGGAATCACACCCGTTTCCCTGATCACGCTCATGAACAGCTTGTCTTTCATGTTGAGGTTGGTGGGCGCCATGGACACCATGACGGCCAGCGGACGGGCCACCAGCATGAACAACACCGACACCAGGAAGCCCATCACGGCCGTGTCCGCCAGATCGCCCAGCGACACGAACGGGCCCACCATCATGAAGATGATCGGCTTGGAGAGGCTTTCGATCTTGATCTCCATGGTATGCAGGGTTTTCTGGAAAGCGTGATTGTTGTGGTTGTAGTTGGCCAGCAGACCGGCGATGAAGGCCGCCAGGAAGCCGTTGCCGTGGATGGACTGTGCCAGCACGAAGGTCACCAGCGGCACGGCCAGCACAATGGCGAAGTCATAAGCAGTTTCCTCATCACCCGTCTTTTGGTGATGCGTGGACTTGTACTTCTCGTAGCTGTACATGAACGCCCAGCCAATGAAACCGGCGATGGTGCCGAACAGGAACTGACGGCCCAGGCTCAGCATGTTGTCCGCGCTGAACAAGCCACTGGTCAAGGCGGCCGTGGTTTCCACCGAGGTGCCCGCCAGAATCATGGCGGCCAGTGCGCCCACGAAAATGGCACCCACCGCATCGTTCACCGCACTTTCAGCAATCGACAGGCCTGCCAGACGCTTGTACTGATCCTTGAAGACGACTTTCTTCAAGGTCGGGATCAGGGCTGCCGGATCGGTGGAGCCGATGATGGCTGCCAACAGGGCCGCCGTCTGACCATCCAGACCCAACAGCAGCAGCAGCGGGAACATAATGAAGAAGGTGATCAGATAACCGATCACGGCAAGCATGATCAGCGGGAAGGCAATCTTCATGAAATCCTGCCGTTCCACTTCGTCGCCACCCCCTTTCAGGATGATGGCCGCCAGAGCGGTACACACGACCACGGGGATCATGACCTGCGGGGCAATCGGTGCCAGCGCGTCATGCAGGATGATGCCGACCAGCAATTGCAGCGTGAAATTCGGGAATACGGTGCCTTCAGCGAACTTGCTGCAGGCCCAGCCAAACACCAGGAACAGCCCGAGACACCAGAGTGTCTGCGCGATGGCAGCCTCTACACCAGGCAGGTGAGCAAGATGCTCCAGAAGTTGAGGCGCAACCATGTTCAGCAGGTAGGCACCCACAAACAGACCAATAATTTTTGCGTAATTCATAGCAGCGAGTCTTCTTGTTAAAGTGTTTGGACGGACGATTGCCGGGCTAAAAAACGCCTCGAACACTAGCCACTTTCCCCAGCAGCGTCAACAAAATCCGCTCCGATACTCCCCCGAAAAACGCCCGCAAATGCGCCCAGACGATACTGCAAGAGGGCAGACTGCCGTGCCGCCGGTTGCAAAAATTCCGCCAAAAAAAAGGGGAGGAAGGCACGGCCCCTCCTCCCCCAAGCACTTTACTACCAGCGTCAAACAAGGGGTCGTGATTCTGTCTTGCCGCCTACTGCGGCATGCGTGCGGCGCGGATCTCCACCTCCACCAGCCAGCCCGGGCGCACCAGGCCGGCCACCTGCACGAAGGAGCGCACCGGTTTCAGCGGATTGATGTCGGAGCCGAAGAACTGCCGGTAACCGCGGTTGAAGCCTTCGAAGTCCAGCTTGCCATCGGGATTGGCCAGGGCGAATACCCGCACCTGCACGATGTCCTCCAGAGACCAGCCCAGCTCTTCGAGTGTGGTCTTGTAGGTCGCGAAGATCTGGATGGCCTGCTCTTCCATGCTGCCCCAGCTGCCGTCGGGCTTCGGATCGGCGCCGGCGCCGCTCAGGTACAGGGTTTCCGCACCTGGCGGAATGGCGATGACATTGTTGAAATTGGTGCCTTCCTGCAGGCGCACGATGGCGGGCGCACTTTCCTGCGCGGCCACCGTGGTGCTCAGATCCTCGGCCCCGCAACCCGCCAGGGCCAGCAGGCCGGGCAGCAGCAGGAGCGGCGTGCGTTTGCGTGTGCTCATGGACATGTTCGGTCTCCTGGGCTCAGCGGCCGAGTGTGTTGATGTAGCTGAGGACATTGAGGATGGCCGTGTCATCGGGCAGCGCTGCCGCCATGGGGGCCATCTGCGCGCCGTAGGTGTCACCGGCATGCGTGCCGCGATAGCCCGCCTTGAAGTTCTTCAGCTGCGTGAACAGATACCAGTCATTCTGCCCCGCCAGAGCCGGGGCCCCCAGCGCCTCGTTGCCCTCGGCATTGCTGCCGTGACAGCTGGCACAGGCGGCGTACAGCGGCGCGCCGGCGGCCGCGTCGGCCTGCAGGGTGATCTCGGCGGGCTTGTACTCCCAGCCGCCGATCCACTCCAGCAGCTCGGCAATGCTGGCGTCCGTCAGGGGCGCCGCCATGGGCTGCATCTCGCGGCCCTGCAGGTCCATCGGATGGGTGCCACGCACGCCGGCGCGGAAGTTCTCCACCTGACGCTTGAGGTACCAGGGCTCCATGCCGGCGAGGCG
>JALREE010000166.1 GCA_023256835.1 Pseudomonadales bacterium
GAGCCGCCTGGACGGCGGCGAGTCGAGCCGCCATGGATGGCTTCACGGCGTGTCCTGACCGGCCTCCCCCCGTCGTGCGACCGTCGTGCGGTAGTGCTGAACAAAACAACCGAGAGACTTGATGAGAGACATAGAATCTCCTACGGGTAGAACAAGAATGAGAAGACAAGAATGAGACCTCCCTTTCGACTGGCCGCCTTCGGGCTTGGCTTCATGACATTGGCCGCGCAGGCGGCCGAACCCCTGCCCACACTGCCGCGCGTCGAGCACGCGCAGGCCGACATCACGCTGGATGGCTACCTCGATGAGCCGGTGTGGCAGGACCTGCCGGTGATCGACGGCATGCGGGTGATTCAGCCGGACACGCTGGAGCCGGCACCGGTCGAGACGCACACGCGCTGGTTCTACACCGAGCGTGGCATGTACGTCGGCGTCATGAACTATCAGGACCCGGCAACGCTGGTGGCGCGCATGAGCTCGCGCGATGTGGGCATTCAGCGCGATGGTTACGTGATCTCCATCGACACTTCCGGCGAGGGGCTCTACGGCTACTTCCTGCGCATGAATCTGGGCGGCACGTTCTCGGACGGCACCATCCTGCCCGAGCGGCAGATCAACCGGCAGTGGGACGGTCCCTGGGATGCCGTGACGCGTGAGACGGACGAAGGCTGGGTGGCGGAGATATGGATTCCCTGGTCGATGATGAGTCTGCCGCAGGCGGGCAGCACGCGGCGCATCGGACTCTACACCGAGCGCATGGTGGCCGCGCGGGGCGAGACCTATTCCTGGCCGGCGCTGCCGGGCACCAACAGCGAATATCTCTCGGCGTTCCAGAAATTCGAGCTCACCGGCGTGAACCCTGGCACCCAGTTCACCTTCTACCCCTACAGCTCGGCCACCTTCGACGACATGAAGGACACCACCGATTACCGCGTGGGCGCCGACGTCTACTGGCGCCCGAGCTCCAATCTGCAGCTCTCGGCCACGCTGAACCCGGATTTCGGCACGGTGGAATCCGACGACGTGGTGGTGAACCTCGGTGCCTTCGAGACCTTCTTCGAAGAGAAGCGTCCATTCTTCCTGGAAGGCCAGGACGTGTTCAGCACCTCGCCGCGCGATGGCGGCGGCGGTTTCGGCCCCACCACTCTGCTCAATACACGACGTATCGGGCGGCAGGCGAATTTCACCGTGCCGGCCGGCGTGAGTGTGATCGCCACCGATTTGAGTCGGCCCAGCGATCTGCTCGGTGCGGCGAAATTGACCGGGCAGTCAGGGAACTGGCGCTACGGCACGCTGCTGGCCTCGGAAGATGATTCCCTGCTGCGCGGCACGCGCGCCGATGGCAGCCGCGTCACGCTGAAGGCCCAGGGGCGCGACTTCGTGGTGGGGCGTCTGCTGCACGAGGACACGCAGGGCGGAGGCCGTCGCGCCGTGGGCTGGTTCGGCAGCAATCTCGCTTACCCGGACGGCGACGCCACGGTGAACGGTGTGGACCTGCACTATTTCTCCACCGACAACCGCTGGATCGTCGACGGTCAGCTGGTGCACAGCGATGTGCGCGATGTCACCGGCAGCGGCGTGTACTTCGATGTCGAC
>JALREE010000101.1 GCA_023256835.1 Pseudomonadales bacterium
CCGCGGCAACCCAGCATCGGGTTCTCGTCATGCAGGGCCTTGATGCGCTCGATCACGAACTCCAGCGGCAGGCCAAGCTTGTCGGCCAGCTGACGACGCACGGCGTCGTCCTGGGGCAGGAACTCGTGCAGGGGCGGGTCGAGCAGACGAATGGTCACGGGCCGTCCGGCCATGGCCTTGAACAGGCCGACGAAATCCTTGCGCTGGAAGGGCAGAAGTTTCTTGAGTGCTTCCTGGCGCTGTACCTGGTCAACCGCCAGAATCATTTGCCGCATGTAGTCGATGCGGTCCCCTTCGAAGAACATGTGCTCCGTGCGGCACAGGCCGATGCCTTCGGCGCCGTAGGCGACCGCGGTTTCCGCCATGGCAGGCGTGTCGGCATTGGTGCGAATGCGCAGACGGCGATACTTGTCGGACCATTCCATGACCGTCTGGAAGAGCTCATAGGTATAGCTCTTCTCTGGCTTCATGGAACCTTCCAGTACGCGCTTGACTTCAGAGTCCGCGCTTTCGATCAGGCCCTTGTAGATGGCGCCGGTGGTGCCGTTGATGGAGATGTAATCGCCTTCCTGCAGCACGACGCCGCCGGCGCTCAGGGTGCGCTTCTCGTAATTGATGGTGACTTCACCAGCGCCACAGACGCAGACCTTGCCCAGCTGGCGAGCCACCAGGGCGGCATGGGACGAAACCCCGCCACGGGTGGTCAGAATGCCCTGAGAGTAGAGCATGCCCTTGAGATCGTCGGGCGATGTTTCGGTGCGGCACAGCACGACCTTGTTGCCCTTGCGGGACTCGATCTCCGCGGCGGCCGCCGTGAAGGCGATGCGACCAGTGGCCGCTCCCGGGCCTGCCGGGAGGCCCTTGCCGATCATCTGCGCTTCCTTCTGCGACTTGGTGTCGAAGATCGGCACCAGCAGGGAGTCGACGGATTCGGCTGGAATCTTCAGCAGCGCGGTACGCTGGTCCATCAGTTTTTCCTTCACCATTTCCACGGCGATGCGGATGGCAGCGAGGCCCGTGCGCTTGCCGTTGCGCGTCTGCAGCATGAACAGGCGGCCTTTCTCGATGGTGAACTCGAAGTCCTGCATGTCCTTGAAGTGCTTCTCCAGCTTGGTGCGCACCTTCTCCAGGGCGGCAAAGCTTTCCGGCAATTCCTTTTCCATGGCAGCGATGGGCTTGGGGGTGCGGACACCGGCCACGACGTCCTCTCCCTGGGCATTCACGAGGTACTCGCCGTAGAAGGACTTCTCACCGTTGGCCGGGTCACGGGTGAAGGCCACGCCAGTGGCACTGTCATCGCCGGCATTGCCGAACACCATGGCCTGCACGTTCACGGCAGTGCCCCACTCGGCAGGAATGCCGTACTGCTGACGATAGAGAATGGCACGTTCATTCTTCCAGGAACCGAACACGGCGCCGATCGCGCCCCACAGCTGTTCGTAGACATCCTGCGGGAAGGCCTTGCCGGTGCGCTTGCGGATCAATTCCTTGTACTGGGCGACGAGTGACTGCAGATCGGCAGCGTTCAGATCGCTGTCCTGGGCCTTGCCGAGCGATTTCTTGAGGGCGTCCAGCAATTCGTGGAAAGGATCGTGGGATTCTTCATCCGCTGCCTGCACGCCCATCACCACATCGCCGTACATCTGGATGAAGCGGCGGTAGCAATCCCAAGCGAAGCGCGGATTGCCGGAAATGTTCGCCAGACCTTCCACGGTGACGTCGTTCAGACCCAGGTTGAGGATGGTGTCCATCATGCCAGGCATGGAATCTCGTGCACCGGAGCGCACAGAGACCAGCAGCGGATTGTCCTTGCCGCCGAAGGTCTTCTTCATCTGGGCTTCCACCAGGCCGATGGCGGTCTTCACATCGCCGGCCAGAGCGCGCGGGTAGCTGCGATCATGCGCGTAGAAATAGGTGCACACTTCCGTGCTGATGGTGAAACCTGGAGGCACCGGCAGGCCGATCGCCGCCATCTCGGCGAGGTTCGCGCCCTTGCCGCCCAGCAGCTCACGCATGCTGGCATTGCCGTCTGTCTGACGACCGAAGTTGTAAACGTAGGGGTGTGATCTGCTTGCCTTGCTGGTGGTGCTGGTCTTGGTCGAGGAAGTGGCGGCTTTGGCTTTCATGGCGCTTTGTTTCATGGTCCCAGGTCTGCACAGGAGAAGAAGTGGAGCGGCAGGATAATCGAACTGCCCTGCAAAAGCCAGCCGGAGGGTTCCGCCTGCGGCCAGAAACTGCTGAGAAAATCACACACTTGGGCCTGTAAAGGGGCGCAATTTCCTTCTACCGAATGCTGCGTTATTCTGCCTGCCCCCGGCGCCAGCGCCCCCTTGCCCTGGCCCTTTGTCGAGATGCCAACCGTGTCGGACCAGCCCCTGCAATGCGCCATCTTCTGCGCCATCGTCGACAACTTCGGTGATATCGGCGTGTGCTGGCGCCTCGCACGCCAGCTGGCGCGTGAGCACGGCGCGCGGGTCACGCTCTGGGTGGATGACACGGCGCAGGCGGATCGCTTCCTCGCCAGTCAGAACCTGAGCATCGAGGCGCTGGCGCCCGGCAGTGTGGCGATCCGGGTCTGGTCGGCACAGGGGACTGCTGATCGCCAGGGGTTGGATGAGGCGACAGCCAGCGATCTGCTGATCGAGGCCTTTGCCTGCCACCTGCCGCAGCCGCTGCTGGAAGCCATGGGGCGCGCCGAGCGCCTGCCCGTCTGGGTGAATCTGGAGTACCTCAGCGCCGAGCCGTGGGTGGAAGAGCACCATCTGCTCGCCTCGCTGGTGCCATTGCCTGGTGCGACCGCTGGCAGTCAACCAGTGCGCAAGACATTCTTCTTCCCGGGCTTCACGCCTGGCACGGGAGGCTTGCTGCGTGAAGCCGGATTGCTGCAGCGCCATGCGCATTGGCAGCATGACGCAACGGCCGGCAGGGACCGCCTGCTGCGTCGCTGGCAGCCGCAAGCGGCCGATGCGCTCACGCCCGATACCGTGCTGGTCTCGCTCTTCAGCTATGAAACACCCGCCATGGCTGGTTGGCTGCAGGCGATGGCGAATGACGAGGTGCCCAGTCTGTTGCTGCTGCCGCAGGGTCGCAGTCTTGCCGGTGTGGCGCAGTTTCTGGGGCAGTCCCTGCGAGTCGGCGGCCTCGTCACCAGAGGGGCGCTGCAGGTGTTGCCAATTCCCTTCGTGTCGCAGGATGTCTACGACGAGATCCTGAGTCTGTGCGACTTCAACTGTGTGCGCGGGGAGGATTCCTTCGTGCGCGCCCAATGGGCTGCACGGCCCCTGCTCTGGCACATCTACCCGCAGGAGGGGCGGACCCATCTGCAGAAACTCGAGGCTTTCCTGCAGTTGCAGAAGCGGCAGACGTCCTCCTGCGATGCTCTGCAGGCGGCGTCGGGACTGGCTCTCGGGCAGTTCATGCGGTTCTGGAATCAGGGTGAAGATTGCGGCGAACTGTGGCATCATCTGCGCCCACAACTTTCCGGGCTGCGCGAGCGGGCCGGGAAATGGCAGCAACACCTGGCAGCAATGCCGGATCTGGCGACGAGCCTGCTGCGGTTCTGTCGCAGTCAGTCGCGCTGACAGCGCACGATCAACACACGGTAATGCCTGCATTACCCTTTACACACTTGAGTATCTACCCATGAAAACAGCGCAAGAAGTCCGAGCCGGCCAGGTCATCATGATCGGCGGTTCTCCCTGGAAAGTGCAGAAGAGCGAGTTCACCAAGTCCGGCCGCAACACCGCGATCTGCAAGATGAAGCTGAAGAACCTGCTCAATGGCATGCAGACCGAGACCGTCTACAAGGCCGACGACAAGTTCGAGATGGTCATTCTCGAGCAGAAGGAAGTGACGTATTCCTATTTCGCCGACCCGATGTACGTGTTCGTGGACACGGACTACGAACAGATCGAGATCGAAAAGGACGACCTGGACAACGTGATCGACTATATCGAAGACGGCATGGAAGATGTCTGCAATGCCGTGTTCTACAATGGCAAGGTGATCTCCATCGACCTGCCCAACACCATCGTGCGCGAGATCATCTACACCGAGCCTTCAGCCCGTGGCGACACCTCCGGCAAGGTCATGAAGACCGCCCGTCTGAAGAGCGGCAAGGAGATGAGCGTGTCCGCATTCTGCGAGATCGGGGATTTCGTCGAGATCGATACCCGCACTGGCGAATACAAGTCACGCGTCAAACGTTGATTGAACCGCTCGCCCGGGCGTGTCAAAGTGCCCGGGCAGTTCACCTCCCTACCCAGCGTCCATCCGGAGAATTCTCATGTCCAAAGAACGCAATGCCCGCAAGGAAGTGAAGAAGAAACCTGCTCTCACGCAGAAGGAAAAGAAGGTCGCGAAGAAGACCAAGAAGGAAACCCGGGGCGACTGACGGACTCTGCACTCACGGCGGCCCGCTCTTGTCATGACACAGTATCGTGTATTGGTGATAGGCCCGCGGCGCGGGTTGATCGACGCGCTGCGCGAGCGCGGCATCGCCTTCTCCGTGTGGCAGGAGAAACCCCTTTTCACCGTCGCCGCTTCCCAGTTGAATGTCGTGGCTCCTCTATGGCATTCCCCCGAAAGAATCCGCGAGCAGATTCGCGCCTCCTTTGCCGACCAGCGCTTCACCCACGTGATTGCGGGCACCGAAGCCGCCGTGGTTGCTGCGTCCGTGTCGCGCAGACAGCTTGGAGCAAGAGTGTCCAGCACCCTGACGGGCACTCGTTGTCGCGACAAGCTCTTGATGAAGGAGCATCTGGCCGGCTTCGGCATTCCCATGACGCGATTCCTGGCGGACCGCCCCGATCTGGACCCTGCCACCGTGTTTGCCACGCTGGGGACACCGGTGGTGCGCAAGTTTCGCAAATCTTCGGGAGGCAAGGGGCTGCAGCTGCTGTACAGCGTCGATCAGTTTGTTCCCGGGCGTCACGGCAGTTCGATTCTGGAACGCTACATCGACGCGCCCGAGGCCAGCATTGAATCCTTCATTGATCGCGGCCGCATTCGCTTCACGAATATCACCGCCTATCACCGCAAGGGGCACTGCAACTTCGTGCCGGCTGCCTTTGATTCGACACTGGAACGTACGCTGCTGGCATTGAACGAGCGCTGCATCGGTGCGCTGGGAATCAGCTGGGGCATGACGCATCTGGAAGTCTATCTTACCTCCCGAGGTCCCTTGTTTGGCGAGATCGCCCTGCGCCCGCCAGGCGGCTACATCATGAATGCCCTGCAGCACGCCTGGGACTTCAATCCCTGGCAGGCTTTCCTGGCGATGGAGCTGGGCGAGTCGTTCACCTTTCCGGAACGAGCGGTGGCCTATGCCGCCGTGGAAGTCCTGCACCCCGGCGCAGGTACGGTCAGGACTGTGCATGGCAAGGGGCAAGTGCTGGACGAGCAGGGCGTGCAGGAGTTTCGCATCAAGGTGAAGCCGGGTGATGTCATCGACGAGCGCACAGGGCTGGGACAGGATGCGGGGTATGTCGTGCACGCGAGTGCCACTCCCGAGGCTCGCAATGCGCTGCATGAGCGCATTGCGCAGGCGCTGCGCATCGAGCTGGTGCCTCAGGCGCCGGACGCTAGTCCTTCACGAAAAGCGTGACAAGCGGCACGTCTCCCACCTGACGACTCCAGTGGCCATGCACGGCCGGATCGAACACTGCTCCGTGCGGCAACAGATCGGCTGAGTAGAAATGCTCCCCCGCCTGGAATATCCGTGAGCTGCCGTCCGCCAGTCCGATCTCCATGGCGCCGCTGAGCACGAACAGCCACTGCGGCGAGCTGGTGCAGTGCATGCTGCTGCGAAACCCGACCGGGCTTTCGCGCAGTTGCAGCGCCTGTGCCGCGAACAGGCGCGACAGGCGCGCTTCGGGAGTGCCTTCGGGCAGGGGAATCTCTTCGGTACGGAAACGGGCGCGGCCGTCGGTATCGGTGAATAGAATGGTCTTGCGGAATGTCTGCATGATCTCTCCCGTCAGATTCGCAGGCCGACGCGGAGGCCGACCTGCTGCTGCACTGACAATGCGTGGGTGATGGCGAGGCCTGCGCTTACATGGCGCGGCGGGCTTCGTTGATCACGATGTCCACGGGCGTGCTGCCCTTGTTGGTGACCTGGAAGGGGGCGTGCGGATTGCGCCAGGCCCAGCTGCCCATTGCCGTCAGCTCGGCGGTGATGCCGTCGGCTCGGCTGACATGGGTGAGGCCGTCAGTCACCTGCACCACCAAGGTGGGGTTGTGGTGGGTCTGCGGCGGCGTGGTCTCGCCCGGGGCGAGGGTCAGCCGGTAGGAGCGGAACCAGGGGTTCTCCAGTTGCGGCTCACCGGCCAGGCCGTCGGGGCGATCCGTGTCCAGTGCGGCCATGGGCGGACCGTAATTGGTCAGCGCGATGATGCGGAACAGCCCGGGCCCTTCATTGCTCACCTGGTGCGTGAAGTTCTCGTTCACGTAGTCCGTGTTGCTGGTCACGCGGCCACCTGAGGGGCCTTCGCCGGAGCTGATGAAGGTGTACATGATGGCGGCGTCGTGCGTGTGGTAGAGCGTCTGGTCGCCCGGATTGATCTGTACGTCCAGCAGACGGATGTCGCCATCAACGTGCATGGTGCGATGGCGGGGTTCATCCAGGATATTGACGACGCGATCGCCGGGGCCCTGGGCGCTGACATCGCCGGGCAGGCCCAGCGGCGCTGCCACGGCAGCCAGCAGCAGGGCGCTCAGAACGGAGTTGCGGTGCTTGGAGAAGAAGTGTGTGCGCATCGGGTGTTCCCTCGTGCTTTTTTGTTATGGAGCGCCAGAGTAAACAGGCAGCCGCGCTGACGCAATCATCCGGCACGAGAAATCTTCGGCATGCGTCAGGGTGCCGTCAGTGGCGGATGAACCACGTCTGATGAATGCGGGGGTTGCGTTCGAAATCCTTGTCGAGGCTGGCCGCCGTGCAGTCCTGCACGCGGTAACGCTGGCCGACGGCGTCATCCAGGCGGAAGCGGCGGTGGTTGTTGGAGAAGATCAGCAGCCCGTCAGAGGGCAGCAGGTTCATGCACTGTTCGATCAGGGCGGCGTGATCGCGCTGGATATCCAGCACGTTCTCCGTGCTCTTGGAATTGGAGAAGGTGGGGGGGTCGAGAAAGATGAGATCGTATTGTTCCCTGCATTGCGCCAGAAATTTCATGCAATCCTGCTGCACCAGCACATGCCGTCGAGTGTCCAGGCCGTTCAGGGCGAAGTTGCGGGCAGCCCACTGCAGGTAGCTGCGTGACATGTCCACGCTCGTGCTGCGCGAGGCGCCGCCCAGGGCGGCATGCACGGTGGCCGTGGCGGTGTAGCAGAACAGATTCAGGAAGCGCACGTCGCGGGCATGCTGGCCGATCCAGTGGCGGATGGGGCGGTGATCCAGGAACAGGCCGGTATCCAGGTAGCGCTCGAGATTGACGATGAAGCGCGCCGGGCCTTCGCCGACCTCGATGTCCTCGCCTTCCTTCTGCGTTGGCCGATATTGCTCCTTGCCGCGCTGACGCTCCCTGACCTTGAGCACGATGTGTTCCGGAGCAATTCCCAGTTCCTGCTGCATCACCTGGCACAGCGCCAGCCAGGCCTGCCGGCGCCGCAGGGCAGAGTCTTCCTCGCTGACACTGGTCGGCGCCTTGTATTCCTGCATGTGGACATGCGTGCCGTAACAGTCGATGGCGAAGGCGTACTCGGGCATGTCTGCATCGTAGAGGCGATAGCATTGGTGTCCCTGCTGCTGTGCCCAGCGGCCAAGGGTCTTGAGATTCTTGCGCAGGCGATTGGCCAGCATCTGCGCACCGGCGTCCAGCGGCGGTGCCGACGGTTCGGAGTGCTGTGGCCGGGTCTGCGCCGGCACCTCGGTGGAGGTCGTTGCGCTGTGCTTCTGGTAGATGCTGCCGGCGTCGACGCGCAGGAGCAGCAGCTTCGCCGGCAGCGCGCCGTTGAACAGTGCGTACTGCTTGTGACTGTGAATGCCCAGCAGCTTTCCCCACTCCGGCCGCGCCGTGAAGATGGCAGCGTCGGCCCCCAGGGCCTCGCGGCGCAGAAAGGCCCCCAGGTCCAGATACAGCAGTTCGACTTCGGTCTGTTCGCCCAGGCGCTCGGCATAGGGCGGGTTGCAGATCACCAGCGTCGGAGGCGAGGGCAGGTGCAATGTCTGGACCGGGCAGGTCTGCAGTTCCAGCAGGGTCTCGACCCCCGCCCGTCGGGCGTTGCGCCGGGCGATGGCAATGGCGCGCTCGTCACTGTCGCTGCCCCAGGCCTTGCCCTGCCAGGCTGCCCCGCGCGCCTTGCGTTCACGAGCTTCGTCCAGCAGTTGCGCCATGGCCGTCGGGCGATGATGCGGCCAGGGCGTGAGCGCGTCCCCGCGCAGCAGGCCTGGAGCGACGTCAAGGGCCATCAGCAGGCCCTCGATCAGCAGGGTTCCCGAGCCGCACATCGGATCGCACAGCACGGCGTCAGGCACCTCAGGCCGTGGCCAGCGGGCGCGTGTGAGCAGGGCAGCCGCGAGCGTTTCCTTCAGCGGGGCCTCGCCCTGCTCCGTGCGGTAATTGCGGCGGTGCAGACTGGTGCCGGCCAGATCGATGCCCAGGCTCAGGCGGTCCTTCTTGATCACGGCATGGATGAGCAGATCCGGGTGCTCGCGATTGACATCCGGGCGTGGGAGGCCATGCTCGCGGAACTGATCGACAATGGCATCCTTGACCTTCTGGGCAATGAACTGGGTGTGGATCAGCTGTTGTGTACCGCCGGCCGCGCTGATGGCGAGCGAATGGCCGGGACGCAGGTGGTCGCGCCAGTCCACCACGCGGGTGGCGGAATACAGGTCGTCGGCGCTCTGCACGGGCCCTTCGGCGAGCAGCAGGATCACCCGGTTGCACAGGCGCGAGAACATCAGGATGCGATAGGCCGCCTCCAGACTCGCCGTGCAGTGGAGACCGGCCACGCCGGGCTTGATGGCGTCGATGCCGAAACCGCGCAGTTCTGTCTCCAGCAGGGACTCGATGCCCTTGGAACAGCTGATGAAGAACGCGTGTTGCGACGCGCTGCGGGGGAGGTCCTGGTTCACGATGAGCGGATCACTTGGTCATGCTGTAGACAAAGGCCGGCAGGATGTTCAATGGCACGAAGTCCACGTCATCCATCTGCTTGCCGAAGATGCGTTCGATGTCGGCCTTGTTGCTGAGAAAGTACTGATACTGCAGGTAAATGCCGCCCTCCTTCAGGGCGAAGCGGAAGCCTTCGATGACTCTGTTGAGGAAGGCGTTCTGATCGTTCATGCGCTCGAAATTCTTCAGCGGCAGGGAGGAGACGATGACATCGTAGTATCCCGGCTTGTCCAGCAACTGGGTGACGCAGCCGTTGAAGAGCGTGACGTGCTTGTCGGGGTTGTCGGCGATCAGCTCCTCGATCCAGAGGTTGTATTCAGTCTTGATCTCGCACACATCCAGTTGCGAATCTTTAGACATCCGGTGAATGATCTCGCGCGTGAACGGGCCTTTGCCGCTGCCGATCTCCAGGATGCGCAGGGGACGGTCGAAGTCGATCTTGCCCACCATGGAACGAACCAGAAAGCCGGAGCTGCTGACGATCAAGCCATCTTCCTGGATGCTGCGCTTGATCTTGCGGTATAAGTTGATGACCACGTAAGTCTCTGTATCGGCTTGATTTGACTGGCGGCTACACTAGCACAGAAAGTGTTCCGGGGCATCGCAGCCCATGCAATTAAACTTCGCGGTGATTTTTGCGGCGAGTTTTCCTATCATGCGACCGCACTGTCCACCACTGACTGGGAACCATCATGCTGCTAGCACTTGTTGTCGTCTATCTCGTCATCTCGATTGCCATCGGACTCGTCGCCTCCCGCAAGGTCCACTCTGCCAGTGACTACATTACCGCCGGCCGCAGCCTGCCCATGTTCATGGTCATGGCCATGGTGTTCGCCACGTGGTTCGGCGCCGAGACGGTACTCGGCATTTCCGCCACCTTCCTCGAGGAAGGCTTTCGTGGCTTGATCTCGGACCCGCTGGGCGCCGCCACCTGTCTGGTGCTGTTCGGCCTGGTGTTCGCCTTGCCGCTGTATCGACTGAAACTGATGACCCTCGGTGACTTCTTCCACCTGCGCTACAACAAGAAGACCGAACTAGTGCTCTCCACCTGCATCGTTCTGTCCTACCTGGGCTGGGTGTCGGCGCAGGTCACCGCGCTGGGTCTGGTGTTCAATGTACTCTCCGACGGCACGGTCACCATGACCCAGGGCATGATCATCGGTGCGGCAGTCGTGCTGGCCTACACGCTGTTCGGCGGCATGTGGTCGGTCGCGGTCACCACCTGCGTGCAGATGATCGTCATCGTCATCGGGCTGCTGCTCGTCACCGGCAACGCCAGCGAGATGGCCGGCGGCATGTCCACCGTGTTGAGTCGGGCGGCCGCCGAAGGCAAGTTCAACTGGCTGCCAACGCTCGATCTGGTCGACATGCTGAGCTGGATGGCCGCCCTGTTCACCATGGCGCTGGGGTCGATTCCGCAGCAGGATGTGTTTCAGCGCGTCAACACTTCCAAGAACGAAACTGTCGCCGTCTGGGCCACCACGGCGGGCGGACTGGCCTACTTCTTCTTCGCCGCGGTTCCGCTCTACTTGGCCTACAGTGCCAGTCTGGTGGACCCGGAGCTGACCGCACGGCTGATGGAGGAGGATTCCCAGCTGGTGCTGCCGACCTTCGTGACCATCCACATGCCCTTCTGGCTGCAGGCGGTCTTCTTCGGTGCCCTGCTCTCGGTGATCATGAGTACCGCCTCCGGCACTCTGCTGGCACCATCCGTGACCTTCACCGAGAACGTGCTGAAGAACTTCAAGCCTGACATGACGGATGAACAGCTGCTGCGCTACACCCGCTACACCGTCCTTGTCTTCACCCTGCTGGTGGTCGCCAATGCCGTGCTGTCGAGTTCCGATATTCACGCCATGGTGGAGAATGCCTACCGCATCACGCTCGCGGGCGTATTCGTGCCGCTGGCCGCCGGTCTGTTCTGGACTCGCGCCAGCAACCTGGGGGCCACGCTTTCAATGATCATGGGGCTTGGCAGCTGGCTGTTCCTGGAGATCTTCATTCCGGATGTGCCCTTCGAGCCGCAGCTCGTCGGTTTGGCGTTGAGTGCAGTGGGCATGGTGATCGGCTCGCTCGTGTCGCCCAACCCGAACTTCGCCAACAAGCACGGCCTGCCCGCTGTCCGTCCCGCCTGACCAGCTGTCGGGAGTCCGCGAAGCCGCGGGCTCCCGACACGGGAGACCCGCATGCTCAGTTATCGTCACGGCTTTCACGCCGGCAACCACGCCGACGTGCTCAAGCATCTTGTGCTGCTGGGTCTGCTGGACAAGCTGCGCAGCAAGGAAAAACCCTTCACCTGCATCGATTCTCACGCCGGTGCCGGCCGCTACGATCTCTTCAATGCACAGGCGCAGACCAATCGCGAGCACGAGTCCGGCATCGTGCCGCTGTGCAATGCACGTCTCGTCGATCCACTGCTGCAACACTATGTCGAGCGGGTTCGCGCCTGCAATGCGGACACACGCCTGCGCTTCTACCCTGGCTCTCCGCGCCTGATCCAGGGTGAACTGCGGGAGCACGACAGACTGCATGTTCTGGAACTGCACCCGGCTGAGCAGATCTCCCTGCAGGAAGCGCTGGGTCAGGATCGGCGCATCAGTCTGCATCTGCGCGACGCTTTCGAGGGGCTGCTGGCCCTCACGCCGCCGGAGCCCCGACGGGGCTTGGCCTTGATCGACCCTTCCTATGAAGACAAGAAGGATTACCAGCGGGTACAGACGACACTCGTCAAGCTGCAGCGTCGGTGGCCGGTCGGTATTCTGGCGCTGTGGTACCCGCTGCTGGCACGCCAACGGGATCACAGCCACTGGTTGTGCGCCGCGCTGGCGCGCGAGAACCTGCCGGACATGCTGCAGCTGGAGTTGTGCGTCGCTCCACAAGGGGAGGAGTTCGGGATGCATGGTTCGGGGATGCTGGTCGTCAGCGCGCCATGGCAGTTCGGCGAGCGGATGCAGTCCAGTCTCGCCGAGCTGGTGACGATACTGGGCGGCGCGGCGACTTGTCGCATCCAGCAGCTTTCCGGCGCTGACTGAGCGTTCAAATCCTCGGCCTGCACGCACTCGACGTGGACACGGCGGATGCCCGGCGCTACTCTGCGCTGGCTGACCATCCGGTCAGCATCTGCTCATCGAGGACAACAACAATGACAACAGAGCAAGCAGGTACAGCCCCTGTCTGGAATGAATCACTCCGCAAGCATCGTGCGCCTCTCGGCGCGCTGACACGCGTCATGCAGGCAGCCTTGCTGCTGAGTGTCGCCACGCTGTCCGTCGCGCAGGACACCGTCGAATGGACGCATCTGGGCGGCAATGCCCATCACACCCGATCCACGCCTGCCACCAATGTCACGCCAGAGAACTTCGCTGAGCTGAAGGCCGCCTGGGTCTGGGATGGCGCCAGTTTCGATGCCGGCAGCGGTCGCTCCACGCCGAGCTATGTCGACGGCAAGCTGTTCACCGTGGCCGGCCCGCGTCGTCATGTGGTGGCCATGGACCCGGCCACCGGCGAGACCCTCTGGTCCTACCGCGAGCCCAACACCTTCCGCTGGGAATATTCCATGCGAGCCGACTACGGCAAGGGGGTGGCCTATGCGGAAGTCGATGGCAAGGGTGTGGTCTACATCATCAGTCCGGCCTTCTTCCTGACGGCGCTGGACGCCGATACCGGCGCGCCTCTGCAGGGCTTCGGAGCGCCCGTGCCCATCGAGGGCTTTGCGCAGACCGGCGTGGTCGATCTGCTGGCGCATCTGGGGCACGAATTCGACCCTTACTACGGCATTCCCAAAGAGGTCGGCTATGTCACCTCGTCCTCGCCGCCCATTGTCGTGAACGGCGTGGTCGTGGTGGGCAACTCCGCGGAGCAGGGCTACAACCAGTCCCGCATCGAGAACATCCCCGGCGACATC
>JALREE010000285.1 GCA_023256835.1 Pseudomonadales bacterium
GCCAACGAGTGGAGCTGGTTCTGGCAGATCGTGTCTGTGGTGCTCGTCGTCGCGGCGATCACCGTCGACATCGTGGCACCGTTCATGGCCCCCGCGACTTCAGCGGGCATGGCCGCGTGGTTCGCCTGGACGGCCGTGTCCATGGGAGCGTCGTACGCGCTGACCTACATGGCAGGCAAGGCCCAGGAGCAATCCATCCGCCTGCAGGAGGAGCCCAGTGAGGGGCTCGACATCGTGCGGATGTCGGCGATGTGGGCGCAGATCATCGAGACCGTCGTCCTCGTCGGGATCCCCATCGTGAAGTTCGCCGCCCGCGTGGGCACGAAGGTCGTCCTCTACGTCAAGAGCGTCTTCCGCCCGGCACGCCCGGACCTCCCCTTCGAGATCGGGACCGGGCCGCACGCCAGCCTGCGCAGCCTGAACTCGGCGCGCGCCACGAGTGCGGCGTCCTGGGCGTGTCCCGCCGAGAGCGGGAGCATTGCCGTCAAAATGGTGGCAAGTGTTTGTCTGGAAAGGAATTTCACGATATTTTCGCGACCTTGGAACGATAGTGGTGGATCAGGCTCACAGTTCAGTTTCAATCCATGTGCTTTCATTGAATCCTGTGTTTCCATAAGAACAACGACTAAATTCTGTACAGCTCACGGGAAGCCGCCGATGTCCGACCAGGAACATCTTGAACTCAGCGAACAGGAACTGCAGGCGCTCAAGGCGCTTTTCGACAGCGACGATTCCGATCGCTGGTTCCTGCTCAAGTTCCAGGCTGTCCTGGTGGTGGCAGCCTACTACGTCGTGGCGCTCGGAGCCTACCCCGAGCTGATCGTGGCGTGGCTGGAGCTGGAACCAGGACCGGAAGCGACCGATTGGGAATTCATCTTTCGCTTGCGCGGCCTGTTCATCGGCATTGCGATGCTGGTGGCCATCCAGTCCTACCGACATGACCTGCAGATGCGTCTGATCTTCGGCGGCGCAGCCATGGTGGCGCTGCTCAACTTCGTGATGGATGTGCCGGTTTTCTACTGGGACAAGCTGGGCCAGCCGAGCCTGCTGCTGTTTGCCATCCTGCTGGGCCGGATCGGCATCGTCGCGCTGCTGTTCCTGATCTATGCCAATCTGGATCGCATTCCGCCCGGCCCGCGTCGGCTGCTGGCCAATCCCTTCGCGAAGCCCTGAGCCCCAAATGAAAAAGCCCCGCGTATGCGAGGCCTTGGAAGGATGGTGCCCAGGGGCGGAATCGAACCACCGACACGAGGATTTTCAATCCTCTGCTCTACCGACTGAGCTACCTGGGCGTCAAGAAAACTGCGGGCTTGCGGGCATCTGCCTGCCGCCGGTTTTGACAAGGCGCGTATTAAACCTGCGAACCGCGCGCCGAGTCAAGCGCGAGATATCAGGCCTGTGGAGGCACGTAGCCGGCCGCCGTGTCGTGACTTTCGTTGGCCAGGAACTTCTGCATTTCCTCCTGCAGATAGCGCCGATGGTCCGGATTCATCATGCTCAGCTGCTTCTCGTTGATCAGCATGGTCTGTTGCTTCTGCCACTCCTGCCAGGCCTGGCGTGACACCTGTTCGAAGATCTCCAGTCCCTTGCTGCCCGGATAGGGCGGCGCCTCGAGGCCGGGCAATTCCTGCTGGTACTTGCGACAGAACACGGTGCGAGACATGGCGGTTTCCTTGCGAAGAATGGATCGGTGACCTGCCGGCTGGCGTCAGCCGGCACTTGCGGTGGCGATGCGCTGCAGCAGCTCCACCACGGGTGCCGCGAGGCCGACGCTGGTGGCGGGGCTGGCGGCATCCGGTCCGGCAGAGTACCAGCGCTGACGCCCAGCCTCCATGACGCCAGGCGGTTCGTCCGGCACATGCACCAGCAACGGCGTGATCTGCAGCTGGAAGTGACTGAAGGTGTGCTTGAGAACGGGCCATGTTTGCTGCTGCAGGGATTGCCCCGGCCACTGCGTAGCGAGGAACTGCTGCGCCGTGGCGACGTCGGCGAATTCCGGAAAGCTCCACAGCCCGCCCCAGATGCCGCTCGGCGGACGCTGCTCCAGCAATACCTCCCCCGCTGGCGTACAGCACATCAGCATGCAGACTGCGCGCTTCGGAACGGCTCGGGCAGGCTTGCGCGAGGGCAGCTGCGCGACGCGTCCGCTCGCCAGCGCCTGACAGCCTGCGGCCAGCGGGCACTGCGAACAGACGGGACGGCTGCGCATGCACACGGTGGCGCCCAGATCCATCATGGCCTGGGTGTAGGCAGCGAAGCCGGCGGCGGGCGTGGCTTCCTCCGCCAGCAGCCACAGCCGTTTCTGCACCGCGGGCAGGTCTGGCCAGCCCTCGATGCCATGGAAGCGACACAGCACGCGTTTCACGTTGCCGTCGAGGATGGGCGCCCGCACGCCGCAGCCAAGCGCGAGAATGGCGCCGGCCGTGGAGCGGCCGATGCCCGGCAGCTCGCACAGCGCGTCGACGCTGCGGGGAAACTCGCCCTGCCACTGCGTACTGAGGATCTGCGCGCTGCGATGCAGGTTGCGGCCGCGGGCGTAGTAGCCCAGGCCTGTCCAGAGATGCAGCACCTCATCCAGCGGGGCGGCCGCCAGGGAGTGCACATCGGGAAAGCGTGCCATGAAGCGCTGGAAGTAGGGGATGACGGTGCTGACCTGGGTCTGCTGCAGCATGATCTCAGACACCCAGACCCGGTAGGGCGTCGGGTTCTGTTGCCAGGGCAGGGTGTGGCGGCCGTGTGCGGCAAACCATGCCAGCACGGTGTCAGTGAAGGCGGGGCTCGGCATGGGGCGCCCGCCTCAGCGCAGCACGCGGTCGAGCGGGCTGCGCGCGGCATCCTGCAGGTCGGCGGGCACCTGGTCCGTGACGGCGTCCTGCACGCGACGCTGCACCTGATTGCGCGAGATCTCCACGAACAGGTCGCGCACCCGGGCGAAGTCCGGACCGCAGAACTGGCTGTACTGCGCATCGAAGCGGGCACTGCACTGCACGGGCCAGCCGACGTTCTGGTACAGCGGGGCCACCGGAATGGTCTGCACGGCCGGCTCGCCATAGACGGTGATCAGGGCGGCATAGTCGAAACGCTCCTGCGCCAGGTCCACGCCGCCGCTGGCCGTGATCTCGAAATTGTCCATCTGCAGCTTCAGCCGCTGGCCGCTGGCAATGCCGCTCGCGAAACTCAGACTGCCCTCGACGCGGGCGAAGTTCACGACATCCGGCCACTGCTGGGCCAGATCGCCGGAGCCCGCCGGGCTGAGTACCGAAATTGCCGAGAACAGTTGTTTCACGATGCCGATGTCGATGGCGTTGTCGGTCAGGCTGAAACTGGTCGAGCCATTGAGCGAGCCCAGCAGCTGGGCGCTGGTGCTGCCCTGTGCCGTGTGAAAGGACTCCAGATTGAGCCGTCCCTGGGCGAAGCCGGCTGCCGGATACTGCCGGGCCAGCTGGCTGACATCGAGATTCTGCAGCGACGCGATGCTGCTCATGGTCGGAACTGGCTGTTGCGTGTCGTAACTCAGTGCCGCCGTCAGCTGTCCGCCATAGAGTTGGGTCGGGCGCAGATTCAGGTTGAGGCGGCCGTTGCCCACCGTCAGTCGCGCGTCGACGGTGCCGAACTGCAGGCCCCCGACAGCCAGGGACGCGATGCTGTGAGTGCCTTCCACCTCTAGACTGCGCAACAGGTCCACGGGCAGCTCGATATCCGTGGTCGCGGTGGCGGCTGCCGGCTCCGGGGCGGCAGGCGCTGCGGGGTCCGCTGGCTCCGCGGACGGGGATGCGGGCGCAGCCGCAGGCGAGGCGGACGTGCCGTTGAAGTCCAGGGCATTGCCGATCAGGCTGTAACTCAGGCGCGCAGGTGCGTTCGCGCCAGCCGCCGTCCAGCTGGCCCGGATGTCGATCTGGTTCTCGTCCAGCTGCAGGCGCAGGGCGGGAATCTCGAGCTGGCGGGCGTCACCGTTGAAGTCGACGCTCAGACTCGCCTGGTCACGGGCCGG
>JALREE010000037.1 GCA_023256835.1 Pseudomonadales bacterium
GGAATGCAGGCGATGAAGTGTTGTCAGCAATACGAGCGAGAACGGATTTTCATTCAGGTGGTCACAAGCGCAGGAAAGGCTGAGTTCTGAGAATTTTTCAACAGCCTGTTAGATTGAGATTGCATTTATGTACTAGATTCTTGATTTCCCCTACTAAGTAATCTGCCGTTGGGCCCAGTACCTTGAGAACAAGATCCCGTGATGCAATCGCACCACAGGCAATTGCGACACCTGTTGAAATATCCATGGTTCTCCTGAAATGCCTCAAAATGGTCGACAACGGCGGCGTGGAACTGCAAAACATTATTTACATCAGATACGTTTTAACCGTTTAGCGCTAAGTTTTCTAGCAATTAGCGTTGACAATCGTTTTTCTACGGAAAAGCCGATCGCATCGTGAGTTGTGAGGTTTTCCGTTATCGTTCAACGCCATCCGTGATGGCAATCTCTTGAACAATGAAATGAAACCTCAGTCTGAACTAGAGCGAATCGCATCGCTCAAGTACATCAAAGCGCAGACGCCTACACAACGCCTACATGAAAATAATGAGAATATGTGAGAGAGTAAATAAACTTGTAAGTAATTGATTTTATTGGTGCCCGGAACCGGAATCGAACCGGTACGGCCTTGCGGCCGAGGGATTTTAAGTCCCTTGCGTCTACCAATTTCGCCACCCGGGCAGGAAGGAGGGGCTGAGAGCAACACGCGGGCCCGGATTGTAAAGCAACGGGCGGGGGATTCCTACGAACTTTGCCGGCTGGCAGAAGCAGCCGCGCAAGGCTTTGCCGCACAGGGCATTGTGAGATTGTCGGTCAAGATTGCGAAAGAAGTTGTGGAGGCTGGGGTCGGAATCGAACCGGCGTACGCGGAGTTGCAGTCCGCTGCATGACCACTCTGCCACCCAGCCAAAGGTCAACACTTGTTGTTGCGCAGCCAGACTTCAGCTGTACTGGCCGACGTGAGTGAGAGGGCCGAAAGAAAGAGGAGAGACGTGAAACTGGAGCGGGAAACGAGACTCGAACTCGCGACCCCGACCTTGGCAAGGTCGTGCTCTACCAACTGAGCTATTCCCGCATTTGTTTCAGTCTGACCCGGTTGCGAATGCCTTGCTGCAACCGTTTCCTTCAGCGTTTTGCAGTGCCATCGCCCGGTGTTCTGGAGCGCCGCAGCTGAAAGAGGCGCTCATTGTAATCAGATGAAAATCTATGTCAAGCGCCTGAAACGTGTATTTCTTATGCCCTTTTTCAGGCCCGCAAGGTGGGCAATGCGGCCCTTAAATACAGGATCATCGACCACAGACTGAAGACCGCCGAGGCATAGACCAGCACGATGCCAAGCTGCGTGAAAATGGCCGGTGTCTGTGCGTCGACCCCGATGAGAATCGTGATGCCAATCATCTGCACCGTGGTCTTGACCTTGCCGATATAGCCCACCTTCACCAGGTCGCGCTGATTGCAATTGGCCATCCATTCGCGCAGTGCCGACACGAACACTTCACGCGCGATGATGATGGCCACGGGCAGCACGAACCAGATCGCGGGGTAATTGGCGACAAGCAGCACCAGCGCTGCCACTACCAGCAGCTTGTCAGCCACCGGATCGAGAAAGGCGCCGAAGGCCGAGGTCTGCTTGAGCCGGCGCGCCAGGTAGCCGTCGAGCCAGTCCGTGAGGCTGGCAATCGCGAACAGCCCGCCGGCCAGCAGATTGCTGTAAGGCAGACCCGAATAATGCAGCACGATCACGAAGGGAATCATCATGACGCGCGAAACGGTGACGAGATTGGCAATGTTCATGGCATGGGCTCTTGGGAAAACGCGGCCGCACGGCCGGGCGCTTCCAGAATGATGGCCGGCATTCTACTCATTATGCAGCCAGGCATAAATCTCCGCGGCGAGTTTGCTGCTGATGCCCGTCACCTGCGCCAGTTGTTCCTCGGTGGCACGCAGCACTTCCTGCTGGCCGCCGAAATGCTTGAGCAATTCGCGCCGCCGCTTGGGGCCCAGCCCGGGAATCTGCTCGAGCACGGATTGATTGCGCGTGCGAGCCCGACGCTGCCGATGCCCCGTGATGGCGAAGCGGTGCGCCTCGTCGCGGACCTGCTGCAACAGATGCAGGGCGGAGGATTCGGGCGGCAGCACGATCTCCTTGACCTGTTCGCCCTCGCAGAGAAACAGAGTCTCCTGCCCTGCCCGGCGGCTGATTCCCTTGGCGATGCCGATCAACTGCACGCTGTCGAGCTGGCATTCGTCCAGCACGCGTCGTGCCTGCGCGAGCTGCCCCTTGCCGCCGTCTATCAACAGAATGTCGGGCACCTTGCCGCCATCCACGGCATCCTCGGCCTCGCGTGCCACACGCGTGTAACGTCGGGTCAGGGCCTGCTCCATGGCGGCGTAGTCGTCGCCGCCTGTGATGCCCTCGATGTTGAAGCGGCGATAATCCGTCTTCAACGGCCCGTTGCCATCGAACACCACGCAAGACGCCACGGGACTCTCCCCGCCCGTATGACTGATGTCGAAACATTCGATGCGCTGCGGCACGGCATCAAGATCCAGTGCCACGCGCAGCTGCTCGAAACGCTGCTGCACGTTCTGCTTGTTGCTGACGAAGCTCTGCAGGCTTTGCTGCGCATTGGTCACGGCCATTGCGAGCCACCTGGCACGGTGTCCCCGCACACTGGCGCTGATCTTCACCGCCCTGCCGGCGCAGTAACTGAGTGCCTCTGCCAGCGGGCCTGGCTCGGGAATGGCCGGCGCGATGATCAGCTCGCGGGGAATCGCCGCTGCATTGTCTTCCTTCACGTAGTACTGGGCGATGAAAGCACCGAGCAGCGAACCTTCGTCTTCGGCCAGGCGATCGCGCGGAAAGAAACTCTTGCTGCCGATCAGCCGGCCGCCGCGGATCACCACGAGATGCACACTGGCGAAAGCGCCCTGCAGGGACGCGGCGAGCACGTCGGCATCGCCGCTCTGGTCCTCCACATACTGCTGCTCGTGTATGCGCCGCAGATCGATGATCTGATCGCGGATCGTGGCCGCGCGCTCGAACTGCAGCTGCGCCGATTCCTCCTCCATGCGCTGAGTCAGCTCGCGGATCAGCTGATCACTGCGGCCATTGAGGAACAGCTCGGAGAAATGCACGTCGCGCGCATAATCCTCGGGCGAGATCAGCCCGACGCATGGGGCTGTGCAGCGCCCGATCTGATGCTGCAGACAGGCGCGCGTGCGATTGCGAAAGTAGCTGTCCTCGCACTGGCGCAGGCGAAACACCTTCTGCAGGATGGCCAGACTCTCGCGCACGGAACTCGCGCTGGGATACGGCCCGAAATAACGCGCGTCCTGGCGCTTTGCGCCACGATGGAAGGCCAGCCGCGGATAGTTGTCGCGACTGCTCAGCATGATGTAGGGATAGGACTTGTCGTCGCGCAGTTCGATGTTGTACGGCGGTCGATGCTGCTTGATGAGGGTTTGTTCGAGCAGCAGAGCCTCGGTCTCGTTGCGCGTGATCGTGACCTCGATGTGGCAGATGCGCGCCACCAGCGCCATGGTCTTGGCATCCAGCCCGGACGCACGAAAATAATTGCTGACACGCTTGCGCAGATTGCGCGCCTTGCCCACGTAGAGAATGCCGCCTGAGGCGTCCAGCATGCGATAGACGCCGGGTCGCGTCGTCAGGCTGGCAATGGTGGCCTTGGCATCGAAAGGAGGACTAGCGGGTTGCACTGTGGCCGTGGACATCGGTAAGTCCGTGCTTGACCGCCAGTATGGTCAGCTCCACATCGCTGTTCAGGTGCAGCTTGGAGAAGATGCGGTAGCGATAGCTGTACACCGTCTTGTTGCTGATGTTCAGCTGGCGGGAGATCTGGTTCACCTTCTGATGATCCACCAGCATGAGGGCGATCTGCAGCTCGCGCTCCGAGAGCTGATCGAACGGAGAGCTCACAGGCTCAACCTCGATCTGGCGTTCGAAGTGCGCAACGATGCGCGGGCTGATTGCACGCTGACCGCTGTGCACCAGATGCAGCGTCCAGAGCATCTCGGCTTCGGTGATGCAGGGCGTGACATAGGCACTCGCCCCGGCCTGTAACATGCGGGAAGGTTGAATGTCCAGACTCAAGGGAATCATCACCACCACATGCAGCTGCGGCATGACTCGCAGCAGTCGCTGGTTCATGTCGAGCGCGGCCAGGCCGGCTGTCTTCAGATGCAGGACGACGATCTCGACACGCAGCGCCGCCAGCAAGGGCAGAGCCTCTTCCACGCTGTCGACCTCGCCTGCCACCCGCATGCCTGGCTCCCTGTCGATGAGCAGGGCGAGCCCATGGCGCAGCAGCTGATAGTCGTCAATCAGCAGAACGCGGATCTGGTTGTCACTGACAGGGGATGGTGTCATGGGAGGCCTCGTCGCGATTTTTAACACAGCCGTGCAGGCAAGTACATCGGCAAATCGCCTGCAGCTCAGCAATCACGGGCGTCTTCGCCCTGAGGCGCCGGCACCCACTGCACTTCCGGCTCCAGAGCGATGCCGAACTGCTTCCGCACATCCGCCATGATGGCCTGCGCCAGATCGACCACGTCCTGCGCCCGTGCGCCGCCGTGATTCACCAGCACCAGGGCCTGCTTCTCGTAGACACCGGCCTGGGCCAGGCGCCGGCCTTTCCAGCCGGCACGTTCGATCAGCCAGGCCGCAGGCAGCTTGACCGGTGCCTCGGCGCCAGCATCCACGGCATGCCCGGGCACATCCCCGAAGCGCTGCTGCAGTTCGCGATGGCACGCGGCCGACACGACCGGATTCTTGAAGAAGCTGCCGGCATTGCCCAGCTCGGCCGGATCGGGCAGCCGACTGCGGCGGATGCGACACACGGCGTCGAACACCGCTTGCGGTGTCACCGGCTGCTGTCCGGCCAGAGCCTGGGCCAGCGTGCTGTAGCTCAAGTTCAGTGCGGCGTGGCGCTGCAGGCGGAACACCACGTGCAGGATGATTCTGCTGTCACGGTATTGCCGTTTGAAGACACTGTCGCGATAGGCAAATTCACAGTCGGCGGCCGCGATCTGCTCGACGGCGCTCGTGTCGCGATTCCACACCAGCACGGACTCAATGCGCTCGCCCGCTTCCACCCCATAGGCGCCGATGTTCTGGATCGGGGCGGCGCCCACGCTGCCCGGAATCAGGGCCAGATTCTCCAGGCCATGCCAGCCCTGGGCCAGACACTCGCTGACAAACGCATGCCAGTTCTCGCCGCAGGCCACTTGCACACGCACCGTGTCGCCATCGTCCTCCAGCACCTGCAGCCCTCGCAGCTGCATGTGCAGCACGAGCCCGGGGAAATCCTCGCGCAGCAGGATATTGCTGCCTCCCCCCAGCACAAGCACCGGGAGTGCCTGAACGCGAGCGAACTGCAGCGCCTGCTGCAGCGTGTCGAGGGTGTCCACGGCACAGAACCAGCGCGCGCGGGCCGGCAGGCCGAAGGAGTTCAAGGGCTGCAGATCGACGTTCTGCTGCATGGCTTACTCCTGCTGCCGCTGGCGCAGATGCCGCAGCAGCGCGTCAGCGGCGGTCTCGACCAGGTCGAGCACACGCTGAAAGTCCTCTGCCTCGCCATAGTAGGGATCGGGCACACTGCGCTCGTCCATGTCGGCAAAGTCCATGAACAGGCGCAGTTTGTGGCGGTGCTGCGGCGGCGCGAGACGCTGCAGATCCCGCAGATTGTTCTCGTCCATGGCCAGCACCAGATCAAACTCGTGGAAATCCCGCGCCTGCACCTGCCGCGCGCGCAGGGCACTCATGTCATAACCGCGCGCGGCGGCAGCCGCACACGAGCGTGCATCCGGCGGGTGGCCGATATGCCAGTCGCCTGTGCCAGCCGAATCGACCAGCACCTGATCTTGCAGGCCTGCCTCGGCCACACGTCGGGCAAAGACGATGTGGGCGGTCGGCGAGCGGCAGATATTGCCCAGGCAGACCATCAGCACCCGCACCGGCGCTGTCATGCGGGAGCTCGCAGGAAGGCGCGCACGGCCTCGAGATCCTCCGGCGTGTCGACGCCAGCGGGGATGCGCTGCGCTGCCTTGTCCATGTAGATGCGCACGCCGTGACTCATGGCGCGCAGCTGCTCCAGCCGCTCGGCGATCTCCAGCGGCGCCTGCGGCCAGCCGATGAAGTGATTGAGCGTGGCGACACGGTAGGCGTAAATGCCGATATGACGTTTGGCGGGCAAGGCAGGCTCTGCGAGCGCAGGATTGCGCCAGGGAATCGGTGAGCGACTGAAATACAGCGCATAGCCCTGCAAGTCCGTCAACACTTTCACGGCATTGGGATTCTGGAACTCTGCATCGTGTTCGATCTCCTCGTAAAGCGAGGCGATGCCTGCCGACGGATGCAGCTGCAGATTGTGCGCCACCTGATTGATGGCAGCGGGGGGAATCAGCGGCTCATCACCTTGCACGTTCACCACGATGGCATCCTGCGGCAAGGCGAGCTGCGCTGCCACTTCCTGGATGCGATCGGTGCCCGACTGATGTGCGCTGCTGGTCATGCACACATTGGGCGTGAAGCGCAGCGCGGCCTCGCGGATGCGCTCGTCATCGGTGGCGATCCAGACCGCCTGTGCCGCGCTGCCCAGGGCGCGCTCGTAGACATGCTGCAGCATCGGCTTGCCGGCGATGTCCAGCAGGGGCTTGCCCGGCAGTCGCGTGGCCGCGAAGCGCGCGGGGATCACGACGATGAAACTCATCAGCGGTTCTCCCGCTCTTCCAGTGTCATGGCGCGGGCCTCGTTCTCCAGCATCACGGGGATACCGTCACGCACCGGGAACGCCAGCCCATCGGCGTAGCACAGCAGCTCCGCCGCCTGACGATCGAACTTCAGTGGCCCCTTGCACAGCGGGCAGGCCAGGATGGCCAGCAGTTTCTGATCCATTGCAGACTCCTCATTCAATTCTGTGTCGTGCTGGTAGCCGCACGGGCCAACACCAGCTCCTGCACTGTCGCCAGCAGTGCGCTCGTGAATTCCGGCGTCAGCTGCGCCTCCACCTCCAGAGACCAGCAGTGCGGCCCGGCACAGGCCTCACACTTGACGGCATCCTTGCTGGTCATCAGCACCGTGGCGTCCTGCATGAACGGCAGATCGGCCGCACTGAAGCGATGATGATCCGCGAAGGCATGGCACTGCGGCGCAAGGCCGAGTCCGCGCAGTGTGTCAAAGAAACGCTCGGGATTGCCGATCCCTGCCACCGCGTGCAACGCCCTGCCCGGCACCAGCGGCAGCTCCGCCAGCGCCAGGCGCTGGCCACTGCCTACATTCACCCAGGCGCTGGGCTGCAGGCGCATGACCGTGACTGGCGGTTGCCGCTCGCTCAGACCGCTGCGCGCGCGCAGACGCGCGGCAGCATCCTCGGCCCCGCCATTGATGACCAGCCAGTCCACTTCGCGCAAGCGTGCCGCGGGTTCGCGCAGCGGGCCGGCCGGCAGACAGTGCCCGTTGCCGAGCAGTCTGACACCGTCGATCACCACCAGCTCCAGCGCGCGCGGCATGGCGTGATGCTGCAGGCCATCGTCACTCAGGATGACATCGCAGTCATGCTCGGCGGCCAGCCTCTGCACCGCACGTTGACGGTTCCCATCCACCCGCACCGGACAGCCTGTCTCGCGCTGGATCAGCAACGGTTCGTCGCCCACCTGTCGTGGCTGGGACAGTGCCGTCACAAAGGCCGGCTGACCATCCCCCCCATGGCCACGACTCACAACGCCGGGTCGCAGTCCATGCGCCTGCAGCAGCCTGGCCAGTGCGATCAGCAGCGGCGTCTTGCCTGTGCCGCCAAGGGTGATATTGCCGATCACCACGACAGGCGGCAGCGCTGTGCCATGGCCGCGTCGGCGTTCCAGAATGCGGCGGCGGACGCCGCCCAGTGTGGCGAAGAGCAAGGACAGCGGCCAGAGCGGCCACAGCCACGCACGGGTGCGTCCGGACGGGTCATACCAGGCATCGACGAGGCGCATCACTCGCCTGCGGGAAGATCGGAGAACTGGATGCGGTGCAGCGCGGCGTACTTGCCATTGGCCGCGATCAGCTCCTGGTGCGTGCCAGTCTCGACGATGCGCCCCTTGTCCATGACCACGATGAGATCGGCGTTCTCGATGGTGGAAAGTCGGTGAGCAATGACGAAAGTGGTGCGCCCTTTCATCAGGGTGCTCAGGGCCTGCTGGATGTGCTGCTCCGACTCGGAATCCAGCGCCGAGGTGGCCTCGTCCAGAATCAGGATCGGCGCATTCTTGAGGAAGGCTCGCGCGATGGCCACGCGCTGACGCTGCCCCCCCGAGAGCATCAGCCCCGCATCGCCCACGATGCTGTGAATGCCGTTCTCCAGCTTGTTGATGAACTCCATGGCGTGGGCGCTGCGGGCCACCTCGATGATCTGCTCGTCACTGATGCTGCCCTCGTCGCCGTAGGCGATGTTCTGCGCGATGGTGCCTTCGAACAGCACGACATCCTGGCTCACCACGGCGATCTGCTGGCGCAGGTTCTCCAGGGTGTAGTCTAGCGAGGGCACACCGTCGATCAGGATGCTGCCGGACTCGACGTCGTAGAAGCGCGGCAGCAGGTTGACCAGGGTGGTCTTGCCACTGCCCGACTTGCCCACCAGCGCCACGCTCTGTCCCGGCTTTACGCGCAGCGAGACATTGGCCAGCACCGGTTCCTCCACCTCGCCGCCCTCGCCACCCTCCTGCTCCGGCGGCCGCTCGCTGCCCTTGTACTGGAAGCTGACGTCAATGAACTCGACCTCGCCACGCACACGCGCCACTTCATGCCTGCCGGTGTCCTTCTCGCCCGTTTCATCCAGCAGCGAGAAGATGCTTTCGGCGGCGGAGATGCCGCGCTGCACCACGGAGTTGACCTGAGAGAGCTGGCGGATGGGCTTGGCCAACAAGCCGGCCACGGTGAGGAACGCCACGAAGTCGCCGGCCGTGGCCTCGGCGAGATAGTCGGGCGCCATGGCAAACCAGATCAGCACGGCCATGGCGATGCTGACGAGCAACTGGATCACGGGAATGGCGATGGACTGCGTGCCCACCATCTTCATGTTCTGGCGTCGATTGCGTTCGCTGGCCCGCTCGAAACGGCTCATCACGAAGCGGCGGCCGTTGAAGCTGCGCACCACCTTCTGGCCCTTGATGGACTCGTTGGTGATCTGGGTGACATCGCCCATGGAGTTCTGCATCTGCCGACTGTACTTGCGGAACTTGCTGGAGGCCGCGCCCACCACGATGGCCACGCAGGGCGCCACCAGCAGGAACACCAGACTCAGGCGCCAGTTGCTCCAGAACAGGGAGATCAGCAGCCCGACCACGGTGAGGCCTTCGCGGAAGATCACGGTGACGGCATTGGTCGCCGCGCCGCTGATCTGTTGCACGTCGTAGGTGACCTTGGACACCAGCCGCCCGGCCGTGCTGTTGTCGTAATAGCGCATGGGCAGCACGAGCAGTCGGTCCATGATCTCGCAGCGCAATGTGTGAATGATGCTGTTGGAGATGTACTCCAGGGTGTAGCCACCCATGAAACCGCCGATGCCGCGCACCAGCACGATCACGACACAGAGAATGGGGCTGAGGATGCGGGCGTCGGAATTCTGTGCCGTGACCTGGTCGACCGTCCAGCCCAGCCATTCAGCCGTGGCCACACCGGTGATGGAGAAGATGATGTAGCCGATGACACTGATCGCGAACAGGCCGCGATGTGGTTTCACGTACGCCAGCAGGCGCTTGTAGACGTGCCAGCCCTTGGCAGGAGTGTCGTTCACGGAAGCAGTCATGAAAGCGGCGTCAGTTCTCTTCAGTGGGTTTGCGAGTCGCGATGCTGAGTCGGCTGAAGCCTGACTGGCCGATCGCGTCCATGGCCGTGACAACGGACTGGTGCGTCGCGTTGGCGTCGGCAATCAGAATAAGCGCCACAGTGCGGTCACCGCGCGACACCTCTTCCAGCCCCTGCATCAGCGTGCTCAGTTCGGCATTGACGAGGGTGCGGCCGTCGATGGCATAGGCACCGCTCTGACTTACCGAGATCTCTATGACCTGCTGCATGTCTGGTGCCGGTTCGCCATCCGCTTCAGGCAGGTTGACGGCCAGGTGCGTCTCCCGCGTGAAGGTGGTGGACACCATGAAGAAGATCAGCAGGAGAAAGACCACATCGATCAGCGGCGTCAGGTTGATCGAGAGTTCTTCCTGAATGCGGCGCTGGAATTTCACTGGTTGCCGATCTCCTTGATGTCTACACGGCGATCACTGTGCAGCGCATCCACCAGCTTGATGGACTCCTGCTCCAGGTTCATCACCAGGGTATCGACCCGGCGCATGAACATGCGGTGGAACATGAAGGTGGGAATGGCCACGGACAGGCCGGCAGCCGTGGTGATAAGCGCCTGGGAAATGCCCCCGGCCAGCGCATTGGCGTTGCCGGTGCCCTGCACCATGATCTGGGTGAACACGTCGATCATGCCGATGACGGTGCCCAGCAGACCGAGCAGCGGAGTGATGGCGGCGATGGTGCCCAGGGTGCTCAGATAGCGCTCCAGATCGTGAATCACCTGACTGGCGGCCTGCTCGATGCTGACGGTCATGGCGGCACGACCGTACTTGGAGTTGACCAGCCCCGCCGCCAGGATCTGCCCCAGCGGCGAGGCCAGGCGCAGTTCGCGCAGATGCGCGCTGTCCAGTTCGTTGTTCTTGATCCAGGTCCAGACCTGGCCGAGGGTGTAGCGGGGCGCGATGCGGGCGGCGCTCAGTGTCCAGAAGCGCTCGATGATGATGGCGATGGCGACAATGGAACACAGGATGATCGGCAGCATCAGCCAGCCACCGGCTTTGACGATTTCTACCACTGGGAACCTCCGGGCGTGATGGCGCGTACTCTACCACAGTCATCCAAGGGCCCGTGAGTGTGGCTTGTGCAGCGCTGCAGCCCTTGATTCACAAGGCCTGCCGCGCTGCGGGCAGCTCGCCGTGCAGCGCCCTCATGGCCGGCGAAACTGGCGCCTGCCACCAGCGTCGCCGGCTCTCTCGCCAGGCACGCGGCATGCCATCGCAGTCTTCCCCGACACCAAGGCAGAGCTCCAGAGCCCCTCTCATGGCCGTGTTCCAGACCCGGGTGCCCCGTTCGTGATAGCGCGCCGCGACCGCCGGCGCAGGATGGCGGAACTGGTTGCGGTAGCCAGCCGACACCAGCGCGCAGCAGGGATCGACAGCGTCCAGAAAGCCTGCGCTGGACGAAGTCTGGCTGCCATGATGCGGCACCAGCAGCCAGTCACTGCGCAGAGCTTCGGCATCTGTCTGCAGCAACGCCGCCTCAGCCGCACGTTCGATGTCCCCGGTCAGCAGCAGGGAGCGCCCGCCTGCTTCGACGCGCAGCACGCAGGAACTGTCATTGCCAGCGGCTTGCTGCCCTCTCGGCGGCCAGAGCACGGCAAAGCGCACACCGTCCCACTCCCAGGCCTGGCCGCGTTCACACCGGGCGGCAGAAACCTGGGCGGCCGCCAGGGCCGCGAGTTCGGCAGCCTCCGGCACTTCCCCCGTCTGGACTCCAGCGATCTCCATGCCCTCCAGCACAGATACCAGTCCGCCGGCATGGTCATTGTCGCCATGGCTGATGACCACCCGATCAAGACGACGCACGCCCTCATGTCGCAGAAACGGCAGCACGATGCCGGCGCCAGCGTCGAAGCGCTCGCTGAAGCGCGGGCCGGCGTCGTAGAGCAGCGCGTACTGCGCCGTGCGCACCACCACGGCGAGCCCCTGCCCCACATCCAGCACGCTGATCCGGGCCTGGCCGGCGGCAATGGACGACTCGCCGGGCGCGAGCATGGGCAGCAGCAGCACCCCTCCCAGCCAGCGCCCGGGCCAGCCACGCGGCAGCAACAACAGCACACTCCCCGCCAGTGCGAACAGACCTTCCAGCAGTGTGAACCCGGCAATGTCAAGCAAGGCCGGCACTGGCAGCTCGATCAACGCCTGCAGCCCCTCTCCAAGCAGCACCAGCAGCGCATCAGCCTGGTACAGCAGCCACCTGCCACCCACCGGCCAGAGCAGCAACAGGGCTGATCCCAGCAGACACAGCGGCACCACCAGCAGGCTGACCAGCGGAACGGCCAGCACATTGGCCAGCGGTGCCAGCAGGGAGAATTGCTGCATCCACAGGCCCAGGGGCAGCAGCATGCCGATGAAGATGACCCATTGCGGCTGCCCCCAGCGCTGCCAGACATGGCACCAGTCCACGCGCCAGCGCCGGCGCTGTGCACTGGGCGGGGACACGGCCCGCCGGTGCAGCCGACGCCAGCCGCCAAACGCCAGCAGCAAGGTGCCAACCGCGCCGAAGGACAGCCCGAAACCGGCACTCGTGACGCTCAGAGGATTCATCAGCAACACCAGCAGCAGGGCGAGAAAGTAACTGAAAGAGTGTGGCGGACGTCGGGCCGCCAGCTGCGCTCCGGCGAACACCAGGACCATCAGGCAGGAACGCTGCGTCGGCACGGAGAATCCCGCCAGCAGGCTGTAGGCCACGGCGCCGACAATGCCCGCCAGATTGCCCCACTGCTGGGCCGGCAGCCGCAGCATGGCAGCGGGCCAGAGCCGCACGCCCCACCCTGTCAGCAGCGCGCACAGCCAGGCGATGAAAGCGACATGCAGGCCGGAAATGACGATCAGGTGATTGGTGCCCGTCTGCGTGAAGAGCGCCCAGTCGTCACTGCTCACCAGATCGCGATCTCCCAGCACCAGGGCCAGGATGATGCCGGCCTGCGAGCGCCCCTCCAGCGCCTGCAGCAGCTGTGCACGCAGACCATGGCGCAGCCGCGACAGCCAGGCACCGCCATCCTCGAGCCGGACATTGAAGGCCGTGTCGCGCACATAGCCGCGTGCCGCGATGCCCTGCTGCAGCAGCCAGGCCTCGTAGTCGAAGCCCCCGGGGTTGGCGAAGCTGCGCGGCCGGTTCAGACGCACCCGCCAGAACCAGCGCTGGCCTGGCTCCAGTGTCTGGGGACCGTAGTGATTGAGCTGAATCAGCCGGTCGCGGAACAGCGCGACATGTGCCGGACAGTCCGCCGGGAGCAGGTCGAAGCAGCTCTGTTCCACCCGAAACTGGATCTGCTGCGAACGCTCCGAGCGCTGCGGCAGGCCGGTGACCACCCCAGTCACCCAGAAATCGCGCCCCTCCAATGCCTCCGGCAGCAATGACTGCAGCCGCTGTTGACTGCTGATGAGCCCCCACAGCAGGCCGCCCAGCAAGGCACAGACGAGCGCAGGCAGACCCTGCGCCCGCCAGCAGCCCAGCAGCAGAACCAGCAGCGCAGGAACACTCAGCGACAACGCAATGCCGGGCAGGAAAGGCAGCAAGGCCACCAAGGCAATGCCGAGGCTGGCAGCGATCATCCGTGAACGCATGGGGAAAACCGGCGCGGGGCGACGACAGTGTCGCCCCGCAAGTATAGGCAGGCCGCGTCAGCGGCGCCTTGCCTCACTCCAGGCGCAGGGCTTCGACAGGTTGCACGCGGGAAGCGCGCCAGGCGGGATACAGGGTGGCCAGCAGGGACAGCACGAACACGCCCGCGCTCACGCCGAAAATGTCACTCAGGCGCAGTTCGGAGGGCAGGAAATCCACCGGGTAGACCTCGGCACTGAGCAGCGTGATGCCGAAGGCGCGCTCCAGCCAGGCCGCGAAGTCCCCGACAGTGAGGGAGAACAACACCCCGAAGGCGATGCCGATGATCGTCCCGATCAGTCCCACCAGGCAGCCCTGGGTCATGAAGATGCGCCGGATGGTCTCGGGACTCGCGCCAATGGTGCGCAGGATGGCGATGTCGCCGCGCTTGTCGCGCACGATCATGACCAGACTCACCACGAGATTGAAGGCGGTCACGGCCACCAGCAGCCACAGCAGCAGCCCGACCACGGTGCGCGAGAACTGGATGTTCTCGTAGATGTTGCCGAATACGCGCGTCCAGGTGTCGACCTGCACGCCAGCCGGCAGTTGCGGCCCCAGCTCCGCCGCCACTGCACGCACCTGCAGCAGATCGTCGAGCTGGAAACGCAGACCCGTCTGCGTGTCGCGCAGCCGGTACAGCGCCCGTGCATCCTGCAGCGTGATCATCGCCATGGCGCTGTCCAGCTCCAGCGTGCCCACCCGGTAGATGCCCGCCACGGTGAACTGGCGCTGCGTGGGCAGTGGCAGCAAGGGATTCACCGACACTTCCAGCGAATACAGACTCACCTTGTCGCCGATGCCCACGCCCAGGTTGGCGGCCAGCGTGGCGCCCAGAAGGATGCGAAAGCGCCCCTCCTCCAGTCCGGCAAGACTGCCCTCGCGCATGAAACGCTCGAGAATGGAGATGCGCTGCTCCGCCTGCGGATCGACGCCCTGCACCAGCACGCCCTTGGCGAAGCCATTGGCCGAGACGACCCCGGTGACCTCGATCTGCGGCGCCATGTCCAGCACGGCGGGATGCGCACGCAGCACTTCTTCGATCGCCTGCCAGCGCTCGGCTCCCTGAGGCTCAAGCGCCTTGACGACGCCGTGAGGCAGAATGCCCAGGATGTTCTCCCGCACCTCGCGATCGAAGCCATTCATCACGGACAACACCGTGATCAGGATGGCGATGCCCAGTGCCAGCCCACTGACGGTGAGCGCGGACATGAACGAGACCAGCTGACTGCGCCGCCCCACGCTGACATAGCGCAAGGCGACGAAGGCAGCGAAGGAGTGCTCGGCGTAAGGCGCCAGAGCAGGCGGCTGGCGCGGCTCATTCGCCATGTGCACCGTCCTGCGCGGGGGCTTCAACCAAGCTCGCCGTCAGCCCGCGCGCCGCAATGGCCGCCCGGGTGGCCGCGTCCAGTTCCTCCAGCTGCCCATTGCGCAGCAGCAGCACTCTGTCGAGCGAGCGGGCGAATTCCTCGTCGTGTGTCACTACCACGAAACTGGTGGCCAGCTGGGTATTGAGTTCTGCCATCAGGGCGTGAATCTCGCGGGCAGTGTGCCGATCCAGATTTCCCGTGGGTTCGTCCAGCAGTACACAACGCGGCTCGGTGACCAGGGCCCGCGCAATCGCCACGCGCTGGCGCTCGCCGCCGGAGAGTTCCGAGGGCTTGTGCTCAAGCCGGTGACCGAGCCCCACCCGTTCCAGGATGGCCGCCGCGCGCGCGGCCGAACGGCGGACATCGTTGCCTGCAATCAACAGAGGCATGCTGACGTTTTCCAGCGCACTGAACTCGCCCAGCAAATGATGGAACTGATAGACGAAGCCGAGATTGCGATTGCGCATGCGGCCGCGCTGCGCCTCGTTGAGGCTGGCCAGATTGAGGCCGGCGATCATCACCTCGCCGGAACTGGGCAGATCGAGACCACCCAGCAGGTTCAGCAGCGTGGTCTTGCCCGAGCCCGAGGCGCCGACGATGGCCACCCGTTCGCCGGCATAGACGCGCAGATTCAGGTCGCGCAGCACCTCGACGCGCTCCGGACCCTGGGTGTAGACCTTGCACAGCTGCCGGCATTCCAGCATCAGCTCGGGTTCCTGCATGTCAGGCGACACGATCTGGGCGGTGGGCGACTGGCGGATTTCACGCATACTCATTCATACCTCAACACTTCGGCGGGCTGAATGCGCGTGGCCCGATATGCCGGATAAAGGGTTGCCAGAAAGCTGACGACGAGGGCGCTGATGCAGGTCAGCACCACGTCCTCGACCTGCAGCTCGGCGCGCAGATAGCTGATCATGTAGACATCGCCCGGCGAGAGCGTGGCGTTCAGGGCCGTTTCGATCCAGCCCAGCACCTGCGGCAGATTCTGCGCCACCAGCACACCGGTCAGTGCGCCAAGAGCCGTCCCCAGGACCCCGACAGTGGTTCCCTGAGTCACGAAGATGCTCATGATGGTGCCGCGACTGGCGCCCATGGTGCGCAGGATCGCGATGTCGGCACTCTTGTCAGCCACCACCATCACCAGCGTCGAGACGATGTTGACGGCACCGATCACCACGATCATCAGCAGCATGAAGCCCGTCATGGTCTTTTCCAGCCGCAGCGCATCGAACAGGCTCGCCTGGGTCTCGCTCCAGCTGGTGCTCGCACGCCCGGCGGCGAGCGTCGGATCGGGCAGAGTCTGCAAGGCATTCGCCGCGATGGGCCCGGCATTCAATATGTCGTCGACACGCAGCCGCAGTCGCACATCCTGCCCGCTCTCGTCGAGGCCGAACAGGGTCTGCGCCGCCTGCAAGTCCACCATCACGGTGTTGTCATTGCCGTAGAAGCCGAAGTCGGCCGCGCCGATGACGCGAAAATGCATGGATTCGTCCAGTTTGCGATTGAGCAGGCTCGGCAGCGATAGCAGCGTGACTTCCTCGTCGAGACGGATGCCCAGTCGATTGGCCAGACGGATGCCCAGGATGATGCCGTTATCGGTGTCGGCCAGCGCCTGCAGCATGGCGTCGAGATCAGGGCTGCGCACCTGCAGCACCTGGGCCTCGTGACGCGGGTCCACGCCGCGCAGCTGCACGAATTCCGCTGCCCCGTCGAAACGCAGCCAGCTCTCGCCCTCGACATAGGGGGCCACCCCGAGAATGCCCGGCCGGGCAGCCAGGGCGTCGCGCAGTCCCGGCCAGTCCCCGCTGCCCGCGCTGACGCTGGCATGGGGCACGGCCTTGAGCGTCTCGTCCCGCATGGTGCTGGTGGAGCCGTTGATGACTGAGGTCACCACGATCAGCGCCAGCACGCCGATGGTGATGCCGAGGGTGGAGACGATCGAGACGAAGGAAATGATCTGACTCTTCTTGCGCGTGCGGATATAGCGCAAGCCTATGAACAGGGCGACCGGCTTAAACATGGCGTTGCAGGATCCTCTGCACGGTCTTGAAGCTGATGGGAGCGACCGGGGTGCTGACCGCTTCGGCGATGGCCCGCAGGGACCAGCCTTGCTCGCGCAGCTGAAGGATTCGCTTGAGTACTCTCTGCTCCATGGGATTCTCGATCAGGCGTCCGTTGGAATGGATCATGTATCCGAATGGCCGGCTGCCGCCCAGATAGCGACCCTTGCTGCGCTGGGTACTCTTGACGCTGCGGATGCGCTCGACTGAGCGGCGACGCTCCAGATGCGCGAACGCACGTGCGGCAGTCACGACATCAAGCACATAGCCCGGGGCGCAGATATCGCCCCCCAGGGTGTGGACGTGGAGCGCGACACCGCGCTCGCGCAGGCGCTGCAGAATGGCCGCGGCATCATAGCAGGAGCTGAAGAGACGCTCCAAGGCGTGCACCACCAGCAGATCGCCCGCCCGCAGCGTTTCCAGCAGCCTGGCGCCACCCTCGCGCTCCGCGAACGCCAGCTTGAGCGAAAGACCGGCGTCCACCACGTGCTCGACGGGTGCGCGGCCTTGTTCGGCGCACCATTCACGCAGCTCGGCTTCTTCTTGCGCCAGCGTGCCCTGCCCTTCTGTGAGGGCCTGCCGAGCCTCGCTTTCTGCCTCCAGCGGCGACGTGCGCCAGTAGATCACCGTTCTCATGATTGTGCCTCTGCACGAACAATGCCACGCCTTGAAGGGAGTGTACGCCTGCCTGTCGGGCAAGCGCAACAAGGGCCCCCGCAAAGCCCCCAGGTGTTTGAATTAAAAAGTATTTGCTGGTATATTCGCCGGGCCTCGCAAAACGTCAGCCACGCCGGGCACATCCCAGGGCCTGACGACGAGACAGCTTCTGCACAGCCGACCTGCCATTGCATGCACAGACTGGTCGCTCGTGACGACGCAGCAAGGATATTCGGGCGCCGACGCTATCGAGCCCGCGACAGAGTTGAACAACGGTTTTGAACAGTGGAAAAGGCAGGAACGACGTCTGAACTCGACGTTGCGACTGCACGGAGTGACGGCCTTGCTGGTCGTCATGAATGGATAGTCAATACAGCCGGATGAATCCGGGACGTATCAAATTCAGTAACGCCCTGCCGGCGCGAAACAGCGACAAAGGCAGGGCCGCAAAGCAGTCAGGTTCACTTGCAAGTACTCGGCGCGGCCCGAAAGCTGCCGGCCGGAGTGCATAGAGACAGACAACGGATTACTCGGTTCACGGACCACCAGGGACAACAATGAAGTTCAGATGTCACCATGGTTTTCTCGAAATGAAAGCTGATCCGCTTTCGGTAACTTACTGCCCGCAGGTTTGATGGCCCCGGGTTCACCTTTCTGGCACCCAACAGAGAAGTGAACCTTACATGAAGAGAATGTTGATCAATGCAACTCAAGAAGAGGAGTTGCGTGTTGCCCTCGTCGATGGCCAGCGTCTTTACGACCTGGACATCGAGAACCGCTCCAGAATCCAGAAGAAGGCCAGCATCTACAAAGGCCGCATCACCCGCGTGGAACCCAGCCTCGAAGCCGCCTTCGTTGATTTCGGCGCCGAGCGTCACGGCTTCCTCCCGCTGAAGGAAATCTCCCCGCAATACTTCACCAAGCGTGGCGGCAATGCCGAAGGCCGCGTCAACATCAAGGAATCGGTCGCCGAAGGCACCGAAGTCATTGTGCAGGTGGAAAAGGAAGAGCGTGGCAACAAGGGCGCCGCCCTGACCACCTTCGTCAGTCTCGCGGGCCGTTACCTGGTCCTGATGCCCAACAATCCGCGGGCCGGCGGCATTTCCCGCCGCATCGAGGGCGATGACCGCTCCGAGCTGCGCGAAGCGTTGAACGGTCTGGACATTCCCGATGGAATGGGCATGATCGTGCGCACCGCCGGGGTCGGCAAGCAGCAGCAGGAACTGCAGTGGGATCTCGACTACCTGCTGGCCCTGTGGCAATCCATCACGGAAGCGTCCACCACTCGCAGCGCTCCTTTCCTGATCTATCAGGAAAGCAATGTCATCATCCGCACCATCCGTGACTACCTGCGCCAGGACATCGGCGAGGTGCTGTTCGACACGCGTGAATCCTATGAAGAGGCGCTGAGCTTCGTGCGCCAGGTGATGCCGCACTACGAAGCGCGCATCAAGCTCTATCAGGAATCGCTGCCGCTGTTCAATCGCTACCAGATCGAAGGCCAGATCGAGACCGCTTTCCAACGTGAAGTGAAGTTGCCCTCCGGTGGCTCCATAGTGATCGATCCGACCGAGGCCCTGGTGTCCATCGACATCAACTCCTCGCGCGCCACCCGCGGCTCCGACATCGAAGAGACGGCCCTGAACACCAATCTGGAAGCCGCCGACGAGATCGCACGCCAGTTGCGTCTGCGCGACATGGGCGGAAGTTATTCCCAATACTCCAGGTGAGTTCACTAGTTATGCATTAGTGGATCAAAGTCGTGTTTCTCTGGC
>JALREE010000344.1 GCA_023256835.1 Pseudomonadales bacterium
TCTGCCATTCTGTCGCTGGTGTTTGCGCCATTCTTCGTGCAGTACGGCGGCATCCTGATCGGCGGTTGATATCCACTGACGTGAACGAAAGGGCCGCATCTGCGGCCCTTTTTTTTGCCTGCGCGACTGTGGCAGGTGTCAGGGGGGCGGGCGGCGTTCGAAGTGGTACAGCAGCCATTCCTCGGTCTCCCACTGCTCGCGTGTCGCGGTGTCCAGCCAGCGCAGCGTCACGCCGCGAATGCACTGGAAGATGCGGAAGGATTGCGAGTCTTCGATGATGAGGCCGCGCACGGACGGGTGGAGCGGGTAATTGGAGATCTCCATCAGCTTCCATTCGTCGCTCAGGCTGTCTGTCACACACTGATCGTCCGAGAGCAGATCGACATAGGCTGTCTCTGCTTCTGCCCAGCCTGCGGCCGGCACGGCCAGTGCCAGGTGCATGACAGGTTGTCCGCCGGAGCCCTGCGCGAGCGTGAGGGATTCGAGCTGCAGGGACCGGGTGCCACTGTTTCGTGCGACGATGCGCAGGCCGGCGTCGCTGCGTCCGCTCCAGACTCCAGAGTAGATGGCGAAGCGAACGTCCGGCACGGGCCCGTCTGTCATGCCGGCGTCTGGAGCTCCCTGGGCGCTGACCAGCGCGGGACCCAGCAGGAGCGTGCAGAGCTTGTGGACTAGGGAAAGGTGCCGGGTCACTGTCTATCCTTGCGCGAATGTCGTGCTTGCATGCGAGGCGGTTCCAGCGTAGCGCAGCCTCGCGAGGTTTGCCATGGCGCCTGCTGCGCGCTGCGGCGTCGGGGTGTTCAAGCCGCAGGCATCCGGGGATAATGCCAGCGCGCGGCCATTCGCGCAGCACTGGGTTTTGGAATTCAAGAAGGCGAGAGCGACGTGGAAAATCTGCAAGGTGTCCGACATATTCTTTGTGTGGCTTCAGGCAAGGGAGGCGTGGGCAAGTCTACGACTTCGGTCAATCTGGCCGTGGCGCTGAGTCGACTCGGTGCCCGGGTCGGGCTGCTGGACGCCGACATCTACGGACCCAGTCAACCCTTGATGCTGGGCGTGCCGGCAGGCACTCGCCCGCGGCTGGTCGACAAGAAGTTCATGGAGCCCGTGGCGGCGCATGGCATCGTCTCGAACTCTATCGGTTATCTGGTCGAGCCCCAGACGGCCATGGCCTGGCGCGCCCCGATGATCGTCGGCGCCTTCAATCAGATGCTCAAGGACACCCTGTGGGGCGAGCTTGACTACCTCATTGTCGACATGCCGCCTGGCACGGGCGACATCCAGCTGAGTCTGGCCCAGCAGGTGCCCGTGACGGGCGCCGTGATCGTGACCACGCCCCAGGATGTCGCATTGCTGGATGCGCGCAAGGGCATGGAGATGTTCCGCAAGGTGCAGGTGCCCTTGCTGGGAGTGATTGAGAACATGGCCACGCATGTATGTTCGCGCTGCGGGCATGAAGAGGCGATTTTCGGAACGGGCGGTGGCGAAACCCTGTCGCGGGATTTCGGCACCGAGTTGCTGGGCTCTCTGCCACTGGAGCTGGCCATCCGGGAGCATACCGACAAGGGCACGCCGATCGTGCAGGCTCAACCCGAAGGTGCGATCGCTCGCGCCTATCTGGCGCTGGCCGCGCGCCTGCGCGACAAGGTGCAGACACAGGAGGCAGCGGCGTCCAAGGCCCCTGCCATTCACATTACTGACGATTGAAACAAGCCTTCGGCAAGGGGAACGGATGTGGACGCGATCAATGCAATGCTGCTCAGACTTGACGGACTGCTCGCGGGCTCCGCGTGGTTTCCCTATCTGCTGCTGTTCACGGGGCTGTTCTTCACGCTCTATCTGAAGTTTCCTCAGGTCCGCTATTTCTCCCACGCCATAAAGGTGGCGCGCGGTCAGTACGATCGCGAGGGCGCGCCCGGCGATGCCACCCACTGGCAGGCCTTGAGCACCGCGCTGGCGGGCACGGTCGGCACCGGCAATATCGGGGGCGTTGCCTTCGCGTTGTTCCTGGGGGGGCCGGCCGCGCTGTTCTGGATGTGGACGACGGCCTTCCTGGGCATGACCACCAAGTTCGTGGAAGTCACGCTGTCACACAAGTATCGGGTCAAGACGGCCGATGGCACGATGGCCGGTGGACCGATGTACTACATGGAGTACGGCCTGAAGTCGCGCTGGCTGGCGATCCTGTTTGCCATCGCTGCCGTGCTCACCTCGTTCGGCATCGGCAATTTCCCGCAGATCAACAGCATTGCCGCCGGTCTCGAAGGCTCGTTCAACATCAGCCCGCTGGTGTCCGGCAGCATCCTGACAATCATTCTTGGGCTGGTGGTGGTGGGCGGCATTCATCGCATCGCCCAGGTGGCCGAGAAACTGGTGCCGCTGATGTCGTTGATCTACATCGCTGGTGCCCTTGCGGTGATTCTGCCGAACCTCGGGAATGTCGGGCCTTCCTTCGTGGCGATCTTCTCCGACGTCTTCACGGGCACGGCTGCGACCGGTGGTTTTCTCGGGGCCAGCATCGCCTATGCGTTCAACCGCGGTGTGAATCGCGGCCTCTTCTCCAACGAGGCGGGCCTGGGGTCGTCCGCCATTGCGCACTCGGCAGCGCGCACCGATGAACCGGCCGACGAGGGCATGGTCGCGCTGCTGGAGCCCTTCATCGACACGATCATCATCTGCACGCTCACCGGGCTGGTGATTCTGTCTTCGGGTGTCTGGACGCAGAAGCACGAGAACGTGTTTGCACGCGCCGATCTGGAAATCGTGGCGGGCGTCTTCTCTGACCAGGACGCCGCCCAGCGGGAGCAGCTCTTCCTGCATCTGAATCGCCAGTCCTCGCAAGTCTCCGCCTACAGCGGCACGCTGCAGATCAGCGCCGGTGCGCTGCAGAATCAGGCCGACGTGACCATCCTGCATGCCCGTTCCGTGGCGGAGGACGTGCGTTTTTTCAAGGAGGGGGAACCGGCGAACGGAGCGTTTGTGGTGACCGAGGGGCGGCCGGATGATCTCGGGCTGCAGCTGGAGGGGCGCTCCCTGCTGCATTCCGTGCCGCTGACGTCAAAGGCCTTCGCCTCGGGCTGGTTCGGTGCTGCTGGCCAGCATGTGGTGTCCATCGGCTTGCTGCTGTTCGCCTTCACCACGGCCATCGCCTGGTCCTATTACGGCGACCGCGCTGTGACCTATCTGTTCGGGCCGGCGGGTGTGTTGCCGTATCGTCTGGTCTATATCGCCGGCTTCTTCCTGGCGGCGCAGGCCGACACCACGCTGATCTGGAATCTCTCGGCGGTCACGCTGTTCTTCATGGCCATGCCCAATCTGATCGGCATCCTGCTGCTGCGCAAGGACATGAAGAACACGGTGGATGGCTACTGGCAGCGCATCAGGGAAGGTCGCTGAGCTACAGGTGCTCTCCCGGCAGGCGAATGTGGTGCACGATCTCCTGGACCTCCTGCGGTGGTGCTGGAGTGAAGCGGCAGACCACCAGTGCCACGGCCAGATTCAACAGGGTGCCCATGGTGCCTATGCCTTCCGGCGAAATGCCGAACCACCAGTGTTCCGCAGTGCTGAGTTCCGGGCTGATGAACTTGAAGTAGATAATGTAGGCGGCCGTGAACGTGAATCCTGACAGCATGCCCGCCACTGCACCCTGCCGATTCATGCGGCTGTAGAAAATGCCGAGCACGATGGCCGGAAAGAACGACGCCGCCGCGAGTCCGAAGGCGAAGGCCACCACTTCTGCCACGAAGCCGGGTGGATAGATGCCGAAGTAGCCCGCCACCAGCACCGCCAGGAAAATCGCCGCCCGCGCATAGTTCAGTTCCTGCTTCTCCGTGATGTGGGGCGCGAGGCTGCGCTTCATCAGGTCATGCGAGATCGAGGTCGAGATCACCAGCAGCAGACCCGCCGCCGTCGACAGTGCGGCCGCCAGAGCACCAGCGGCCACCAGGGCCACCACCCAGTTGGGCAGCTGTGCAATCTCCGGATTCGCCAGCACCATGATGTCCCGATTCACGGTCAGTTCGTTGGTGGCGGCATCGCCGACGTACTGAATGCGCCCGTCACCGTTCTTGTCGTTGAAACTCAGCAAGCCGGTGCGCTCCCAGGTGGTGAACCAGCCGGGCATGGCCGTGTACTCGGCATTGTTGACCGTATTCATCAGATTGGTTTTCGAAAACGCGGCAAGGGCCGGGGCTGTCGTGTAGAGCACGGCGATGAAGACCAGCGCGTAGCCGGCGGAGAGTCGTGCCGCCCGCACACTGGGCACTGTGAAGAAACGGATGATCACATGGGGCAGGCCGGCGGTGCCGAACATCAGGGCCGCGGTGATGAAGAACACGTCCTGCGTGCTCTTCTGCCCGGTCGTGTAGGTGCCGAATCCGAGCGTCTCGCTGAGCCCGTCAAGCCGGTCGAGCAGGTAGCCACCGCCGTATTCCGGTGTCAGCTCCGAGCCGAAGCCCAGTTGTGGAATGGGATTGCCGGTCATCATCAACGAAATGAAGATGGCCGGCACCATGTAGGCGAATATCAGCACGCAGTACTGGGCCACCTGGGTGTAGGTGATGCCTTTCATGCCGCCCAGCACCGCGTAGAAGAACACGATGGCCATGCCGATGATCACGCCGGTGGTGATGTCCACTTCGAGAAAGCGGGAGAAGACGATGCCGGCGCCCTGCATCTGGCCGCAGACGTAAACGAATGACACGACAATCGCGCAGAACACCGCGGCGAGGCGTGCACTCTGGGAGTAGTAGCGATCCCCGATGAAGGCCGGCACGGTGAACTTGCCAAACTTGCGCAGATAGGGGGCAAGCAGCAGCGCAAGCAGGACATAGCCGCCCGTCCAGCCCATCAAGTAGTAGGTGCCATCCCGCCCCAGAAAGGAGATCAATCCGGCCATGGAAATGAACGAGGCCGCCGACATCCAGTCGGCTGCGGTGGCCATGCCATTGACCACCGGCTTGACGCCACCGCCGGCCACATAGAA
>JALREE010000158.1 GCA_023256835.1 Pseudomonadales bacterium
AGACAGGTACACGTCTTACTCGCCACAAAAACAGAAATTGATTAAAAGCCTGCTGTTTTTCGCTCTGGGTAGCATTTGTTCTTGGCTAATTGAATTGCCATATGGCGGATGGTTCCTTATTGTTGGCTTGGCCATCGGGCCCCGGTGGCGGCGCAGCGCCGTAGCTGACTTCGTTGCCACCGATGATGAGCACGCGGGCCCGGGGGCGAGCTTTCAGGATGGCGGGCAGCGCCCGCATGAACTGGTGGTAGCCGCGGTAAGGTTCCAGATTGCGGTTGACGAAGGTCACCACTTCATCATTTCTGCTGAGTTTTAGTGTCCCGTTAAGGGTCAGCGAAACCGCAGGGTTGGGCGCCAGCGTTGTGGTGTCGATGCCATCGTGCACCACACTGATGCGGCTGCGAAAGGGTTCAGGGAATGTGCTGGCCTGCCAGTGGGTTGGGCTGATGCCGGCATCTGCAATATCAAAGTGGAGCAGGTTGTTCAGGTTCTTAAGCCGCAAACGACAGGCTTCACCGAGCGCATCCTGAACTGGAAATTCCGGATCAAAGCCCACATCACTGCCATGCGGGTGGTAATAGAATTCACAGTAGATACCCAGTCGCGCGTCCGGCCAGACTTCCTTCAGGAACAGACTCTCGCCCCATCCATGATGCGCCACTATCACGTCTGGCGAAAATCCCTGCGCCTTGAGCGACAAGGCCGCGCGAAAACAGGCGTCGGCCCGAATGGTCTTGGTCTCAAAGTCGCTCACCCAGGGGTGCACGCCTGGCGTCGTGCCGCGATTCACGCCGTAGGGCACCAGAGTGACCCCTTGCCAGCTGGCTGGTGATTTCTTCTGCAGCACCAAGGCCTGCACTTGGTGTCCCTGACGCACCAGTGCGGGGGCGAGAAACTTGAACTGACCTGGGAAGTTCTGGTGTACGAATAGAATCTTCATGTGGGGAAATGTTGCGCCGCCAGAGAGCGCAGCTCCTCGTCGGTAAGGGCGCGTTTGCTGGCCAGCGCCCAGAGATCGAAGAAAGGCGCGCGGCCGCGTGACAGCGTGGCAACGGAGCTAAATCCTGCGGCCTGCAAAGTGGCATGCAACACCCTTCGGGTGAAGCCACAGCGGTGCGCCATGTAGAGATTGCCTTGTGCCATGCTGCGTCGGAATCCGTAAAGGATATCCAGGGGTGCGATGGGCCCTGCCGGCGAGGTATAAGCCGCTTCCGTGAGTTTGTCTTCAGCGATCAGGGCGCAAACAGACTGCAGATCGGGACAAGTGATCACGGCGATGCCGTCGACTGACAGCACCCGGTGAAATTCCGCGAGTGCGACAGGCACTTCATGGGGATAAAGGTGTTCGATGTTGTGGCTGGAGAAAATGGCATCCACGGCGCCGGCGTCAACGGCATTCATGTCCGTCATGGTGCCAGTGACGTCGGGTTGCACGGAGGGGTCGATGTCCAACCGGATTTCCTGCCAGTGCGGGGTGTTGAAACCAGGGGTGGTACGGTCCTTGCGTTTTGGACCGCAGCCGACATGCAGGAGTTTTTTCATACGCTCTCAAGGAAGCCGGTGCGCGGTCCGGCAGCAGGGGATTGTCGCTGGAGTATGCCTTCTGGGTATTGCCTGTTCAAGACGGCTGGCTTGCCCGAAAACTAGGCAATCCCTGTGATATTGCCCCCGGTGAAGGTCAGCCCGAGGGTGGCGGCAATTCCGGTAATCTTTACCAGGACGTCATCCGCTCCGGTACCTGCAATGCCGTCAGAGATAAACAGAAAACTGTCTGCGCCCGAGGCGAACAGAATTGCCGAGCCCGAAGTAGTCGTGGTGCTGTTGCCCAGAGCTGTCACAAAATCGGCAAGTGTGGCCGCGCCGGCGGTGACGAGTCCTGCGGGGTTCACTGTCAGACCAGTGCCCGTGCCGGCGTCGGCGGTGAGAGCAGCGCCAGTCCAGTCGATGCTGTCGCCACCTGTGCCAAAATCCGTGATGGTGTCATAAGTGGCGGCGGAAGCGTTGCGCGAGGACCCCGCGTACATGACAAAAACATCGGCACCGGCACCTCCCGTGATGATGTCTGGCCCGATGCCCGCTGTGATCGTGTCGTTGCCGTCATTGCCGCGCAAAGTCTCCGCTGCGGCGAATACCTGCTGACCGTTGATGATGTCATTGCCGATACTGCCTGTGATGGTGGCTCCGCCAAAAATCTTCTCACTGATCAAAGTCAGACCCTGAGTAGCAGGGTCGGCAACGGTTACCAGCGAGAAGTCGGCATAATCGGCATTCAGACTCACTCGGAAGACCGCGTTGGCCGCGCCGCCACCCAGATTGCGCGAGGCCGCTGTTGCGGTGTACTCCTGCGCCACGGTGGCATTGAGCGTGGCACCATTTTGAACAATAAAGACGTCTTCGGCCTGCAGGTCCGTGATCGTGTCTGTCCCCGCATCCACTTGGAAGGTGTCATTGTCGCTGCCTCCCGTGAAGCTGTCGTTGCCGCCACCGCCGGTGAAAGTGTCCTGATCGCTACCGCCACTGAATACATCTGCGCCGGTGCCGCCGAAGAACACGTCTGGGCCGTTGGACCCCGTTATCGTGCTGCTGCCAGTGGCGAAGCCACGTAGATTGGCTGTTGAGAAGCTGCCCGCAAGGCTTAGCGTCAGCCCGTCTGCCTGCAGAACGATGTCCTCGAATCCGCGCACTTGGAAGACATCGGCCAAAGTGAAGTTGGCGGTCACCTCGAGCGTGTCAGTTCCACCGCCGCCATCAATGCGGATGTCCTCCTGTCCTCCGCGAATGGTGTCATTGCCAAGCCCGCCATAGAGGGCATCGGCTGCAGGCCCTCCAGTAATGACGTCGTTTCCCCCGCCGGTGAATACGAACTGAGCAACGGCGCCAACACCTGAGGCGTCGTAGGTGTCGTTGCCGGCTGTCCCCAAAGTCACAGTCTGCGTTGACTGCACACCGCGCCCGCCATTGTCATTCACCGCCACCAGCTTGCCCGTGGTCTGCGCGGCCAGCTCACCAAGTCTCAGATCAACCCCCGCCGCCAAATTCGCAATGAACGTGCCGTTGGCAAACTCGAGGCGGCCGTTGCGATCGGCTTGAGCCAACAGTCCAAGTGGATCATTGTTCAGTGTGAGGACAGGCAAGGGCAGACTGTTCTGCTGGTCTGTCGCCGCTTGATTCCGCAAAGCGTTCAAGGGCTGCGTGGCGGCGCCCTCGAAGCGACTGCCCGTGGCCCAGCTGCTCAGGTAGACAAAACCGAGGCGGGCAGCCATGAGGTGGTAGGTATAGACGATCTGATTGTCCGTATAGCCCAGACCCGCCAGGTTTTCGGCATTGCGCAGCAGGTAGCCGCGATCCTGGTACATTGTCACCAAGGCAAGTTCGGATGCCGCAAGCGGGTCGGCGCTGGCGATAATCGCTCCCCAGTTACGCTCGTCAAGATTGCGCCCGATATTCCCGTAAAGTGAATTGAGCGCGCGAACAATGGTAGGCGCTGTCAGCGGGCGGCTACCTATCAGCAGAGAGAGCGACGACATGGGTTGGATCCGATGAGAAAATGGGCCTGCAGCATATCGCGTCGGCACACTTGCTTAAATAGCCACCAGGATGTTCCATCCGTGTTTTCAGTGCAGAGCGCGTTTGTCCGCTTCTCTTCGCGCCTCTGTCTGTGCCATCCATTCCGGCCACAAGGACGCGGGCCACTGTGCCTGGTTCCACAGCACATGCACGATGCTCAGCCATTGTCGAAGGGCGAAAGGCTGCAACTTCAACGCCACGCTCTCAGCTGAGTTCACACCACGAAATGTCAAGTGAAGAATCGGCCCTGCGGCGTTCATGTCCACGGCAATCACCAGCCATTGACGGGAGTGATCGGCGGCCTGCACTGGCGCTTCATGCCCAAGACTCTGGGACGCAGCTCGAAGCTCGAAGCTCTGTTCAATGTCGGCAGGGAAGGCTGTGCCTCGCTGTCGCTCGAGCCATAACAGCAAATGAGGCAGCAAGCGCAAGAGCAAGCGCTGACTGAGCCAAAGCACTGGCGTCTCGCCTGACACTAATTCGCCTGTCAGTCGCAGGCGATCCTCCGCCTCGATGTATTCGGTGGTCATGCGCTGCAGTTCTAGCACGGTGAATGCCTCTTGGGGGCTGTACATTGAAGTTTATCGATTGTGCAATGAAGCGGACGTGGTTGCTTGGTCGCGTCCAGAGCGAAGGGCTCGCGAACCAGGCGCACAAACAATTTTTGATGCACTGACGTCCAAAGGGTAGCATGCAAAGGCCCCCATCGCTGGCCTCTTAGTGATCGAGTATACCGGTATGATTCATCTGCGCAGGACTTTCGTGTTCACATGCCTATGGTTCGGATTGCCATGGACTATCCAGGCTCAGCAACTGACGCTGTTCGAACCATTGGACGTTGTTTCCACAGCGCAAGACCCTGTGGAAATGTCGCCAGCCTTGGCTCAAACCCCCTTGTCTCCTCTGCCTGTATTGGCCGGAATATCTCGCATCGGTCAGCGCTACAGTGGAACATTCCGCGATTCTGCAGGGAACAGCGTGCAGGTGCGTTGGCTTGCCGGCGAGGCCGTTGGAATTCCCGGTTTTCCGGGCCTTCGTGTCTTGCAGATTGGCGCACGTGAAGTGCGACTGGAGTTGCCGCCAGGAGCGCCATGTTTGTCAGCACCAGAGCAAGGGATACGTTGCGAGGATGCAGGAACAGTCCTGCTGGGCTTGACTACTGCACCCCCGTTCGCGCTGTCGCAGACGCAAGCAGGCAGTGTGGACGCGTTCCCGGCCGCCACCGACCCGAGCAATACCGCAGAAAACCCCGACCTTGAGCCAGACAATCCTTTCGCTGCGGCGCTGCGAGCAGCAGCGGAGGAGCAGCGCACTGGCGCTTCCGGTAGACGAGGACCCTTCAATGCTGAACGCTTTCAGCCGCGTCGCATATCGCCCGATGACGTTCCACCTGGCATGCGACTGGTTCGGACTCCCTTCGGTGATCGTCTGGTGGAATTGTAAAAAGTCCCTGTCGCTCTAGGTTGCTCCATTATGCCCACCCCCTTCACGCTTTCGGTGTCTATCGTACTTTACAAAACTCCGCTCGCCATGCTGCGCGTGACAATAGCGTCTGTGTTGCAGGCCGTGGATTGCGCGCGAGAAGCAGGCGAACTCGCAGCAGTCACCATCGCGCTTGTCGACAACGACGCTGAGTCTGCTTTGCAGGAGGCCATGAGCGATTGGCAGACAGTCATGGCTGACCGGCAGATCGGTCTGAGACTCTGGCAAGGGCATGGGAATATCGGTTACGGGCGAGGTCACAATCGGGCACTGAAGGATGTCCAGTCAGATGTGCACCTGGTGCTGAATCCTGACGTCACTCTTGGCCGGAATTGTCTACTTGAGGGTCTTAAGTTTTTACGCGCCGAGACTGCAGTTGTGGCTGTTAGCCCGCGTATCGATCCGGGTGATGGCTCCACGTCGCACGGTTGCAAGCGCTACCCCTCCGTCTTTGATTTGTTCCTCCGCGGTTTCGCCCGACCTGCCCTCAAACAGCGCTTTCGCAAGCGACTGGATCATTACGCCATGAGCGAGTTGGCATCGAGCGTTCCGCTTGCGGGGATTCCCATCATCAGCGGTTGCTTCATGCTCTTTCGAACCGAAGTGCTGAAGAGAGTCGGTGGTTTCCACGAAGCCTATTTCTTGTACTTTGAGGACTTCGATCTCTCCCTTCGTGCCCGAGCCTACGGCCTCCTGGCCTATGTGCCTTCAATGCAAATCGTGCATTTCGGGGGTAATTCTGCGCACAAGGGGCTGCGCCACATCGCGATGTTTGCGCGCTCGGGGCTGCGCTTCTACAACAGCCATGGCTGGCGCTTGTGGTAAGGCGCGGCGATCTTTACCCTTGGTCCGTCCCGTCTTGAAAGCCCTTTCTTTGGAGCCCCCGTGCAAGCACCTCTGCGTACCGTTCTCGTCACCGGCGCCACCGGCTTCATCGGTCGCAGCCTGGTGCAGCGTCTGCTGGAGCGACGCTGCCGGGTGCATGCCTATTCCCGCCAGCGGCCGGACTACGGGCCCGACGAGGGCGACTGTCTCGCCTT
>JALREE010000162.1 GCA_023256835.1 Pseudomonadales bacterium
CGTCATAGGCGGCCGCGGTAATGAAGAACACCTGGGCGGTCATCTCCGGCAACAGGCTGCCATCGGCGTTGTCCACATCGAACAGGCCGGTGTAGAGCACCACATTGTTCTCGATCACCGGCGTCGGCAGGATCTGCCGCAATGTGCCGCGCCAGCGACGCTGACCGCCACTCAGCGTGGTGAAGTAGATGTCCATGCCGATGTTCAGATTGCCGATGTCGGCCTCCGAGATCTCGGCCTGCACGGTCATGGTGGAGAGATCGGCAATGCGCAGGATGGTGGGCGCCTGCTGGTTGGCATTCAGGGTGCGGCCCTCGTTCATCTCGATGGAGACCACGGTGCCCGCGATGGGCGCATAGATGCGGGTGAATTCGAGCGAGGTTTCCTCCGAGCTCAAGGTGGAGCGGCTCTGCTCGATCTGGCGCTGCAGCTGGGTATAGCCGGCCTCGGCACTGGCAAGATTGGCCACGGCCGTGTCGTAGTCCTGCTGACTGGTGGCATTGGCTGCCATCAGGCGCTCCTGGCGCTGGGCATTGGCCCGGGCGAGATCAAGGCTGGCCTGACGCGACACGATCTGTGCCTCCAGGGCAGCCAGGGCGGCGCGACTGGCCTGCACCCGGCTGGCCTGGGTCCGGGCGTCGATCTCGGCCAGCAGCTGACCGACTTCCACCTTGTCCCCCACTTCCACATGGAGCTTCTGCAGCTGACCGGAAACCTGAGCACCGACGTCAACGAAATCACTGGGTTTGAGACTGCCGGCCGAGGAGATCGTGTTCTCGATGTCGCCGATCTCGACGCGCGCCAGCAAGGGCTGATTCTGCGTCTCCGGGCTCTCTGTGCCGCGCAGGAAATACCAGCCGCCGGCGCCGGCGACTGCCAGCACCAGCAACAGCCAGCGGCCACCCGGGCGCCGCTTGCGACGGGGGGCCAGCGGGGAAGCGTCCTGCGATCGAGCCTGAGAATCCTGCTGCGAGGTCATGCGAATATCCTTGCCAAGAGAAGTGAAGTGCCCAATGGACATGTGCTTGCGATTACGCAGAGTGAAGCATCATTCCGTCGAAAAAATCTGTGACTGGTCGTGACTTTATTTCTGCCTGACGAGGTAAACGCGGGGATCGCTCAAGCGTTGGCGGCGGCCCGCCGGGCGAATTGCATGGTGCTGGCGATGCAGCTGCCGAAGAGGCCTGCCTCCACGGCCGCCGCCAGGAGCTGACTGCGCGGCCCGAAGCCTTGCTCGCCAAACAGACTGCCCAGTGCATCCAGCTGCAGGCGCGAGGCCGGGAAGCTCTGCGCCAGCAGCTCCAGACTGCCGCCCAGCAGCGGGCGCCCAAGCGCCGCAAGCATGAGCCCCACGCCGGCACACAGCAGACCCGCCAGTGCCACCTGCCGAGGCTGCGGCCCCTGCCCATCGGTGCGCTCGACCAGCACGATGGCGGCACCCACCGCAAGGCCGACGAGCAGACCTTCGAAGGCGCCGGTGATGTCGCCCGGAGCCCGTCCGAACAGCAGCGCAAAGGTGTCGACGCCGATCAGCTTGCCCAGCGCCCCCACCAGCATGCCGCCGCATGCGGCACCCGCGACAGGCCAGCCGCGCGCCGTCGGGGACAGCCGCCGCGCCAGCACGAAGCCGCTGACGACCCCGGCCGCACCAGGCACCGCCACCAGCAGACTCAGGCAGAGCATGACCAGCAGCACGGACAGCGCACCCGCCTCCAGCGACTGCGAAGCCGCCAAGAACCCGTAAGCAAGGCCGCCCAGCACGCCGGCCAGGGCACCTCCGAGGATGCCGGCCGCGAGGGGGATCAGGGCGCCGTTCGGCCGCTGGGTGCGCACTGGCATGGCACTGCCCTGCCCGCCGTCCGCTGGCGCCGGCACGGACGGCGCCTGGACGCTGGCGATGAAACGATAGCCATGCTTGGGCACGGTCTCGATGAAGCGCGGATGCCCGGCGGCATCACCCAGCACCTTGCGCAAGGTCTTGATGCACTGTGTCAGGGCCTCGTCCGTCACGGGAATGCCCTGCCAGACCTCCGCCAGGAAGCGTTCCTTGCTCACCAGCTGCCCGCTCTCCTGCACCAGCAAGGCCAGGGCATCGAGATAGCGCGCATTGACGTCCAGCACCTGCTCGCCGCGGAGCAGCTGGCGCTGGGCGAGATTCAGGCTGAAGTCGTCGAAGTGATAAACCGTCTGGGTCATGCGATGCCGGCTCCGGGCTGCGGAGCGTTCCATGCTGTGCCATGAGGCGATGGCCGACAGTGTGCCCGATTCAGCACTCGCCCGCCTCTGCTGCCGCGCGGAAGAGGCCGGCAGAGAGACACCACAGCAACGCGAAGAAGGCATTGATGATAAGCGTGAAGCCCAGCCCAGCCGCCAGCACCAGCAGGCCCACCAGCATCTGGGCGGCCGCCGTGGCGAACATGGCCCGCGCCATGCCTGCCGCGGCGAACCCCGCTGCCACGGCGCCACCCAGCGCGGTCGCCAGCACGGCGACATAGAGCAGATTGGCCGGATTGTCCTCGCTGCCGATGATCCCCACCGCCAGCGATATCCACACCAGCAGCAGCGTCGCCAGCAGGGCCACCGCCACGCCAAGGCGATAGGCCGTGTTGCGCGTCATGCGCACGGTCAGTTCCAGCAGCAGGCCGGGCAGGCTGAGCAGGATGCCGGCGGCGACGAAGTCGCCCCAGCCCCATTGCACCTCGTCCGTGAACGGCATGCTCAGCAGCGGGGTCAGCCACAGCACCAGTGCCGTGCCCCAGCCCAGCCAGCGCCAGCGCGTGCCGCGCCAGCTGGCCGAAACCTGGGGTTCCCGAGCAGTGCCCGGAGGGGTCGAGGGGGACGATGGCGACATGGCGGACTCCTGAGTGAGTGAAGGAGCCCGCAGTGTGGCGCGCCGAAAGCGGCACGGCATGAGTAAACGCTGAGCAATGGCTGAGCGACTGTTTCATCACGACTATTTCAGGCTTTTGCCCACCACCTCCGCCACATCCTTGGAGAGGCCATCCACCGCCTGTATCCGTTCCAATGCCGCACGCATCAGGCGCTGGCGCGTCTCGTCGTAACGACGCCAGCGCGTGAGCGGCGTGACCAGGCGCGAGGCGATCTGCGGATTCAGCGCATTGAGCTGGAGGATGCGCTCGGCCAGGAAGTCGTAGCCGGCGCCACTGATGTCGTGGAAGGCCACCGGATTCTGTCCGGCGAAAGCGCCGATCAAGGCCCGCACCTTGTTCGGATTGCGGATGTCGAAGGCCGGGTGCTGCAGCAGCGTCTTCACCCGTTCCAGAGTGCCGGGCAGCAGGCAGCCGGCCTGCAGGCTGAACCATTGATCCACCACCAGCGCCTCGTGCTGCCAGCGTGCATAGAACGACTGCAGCGCCTGCTCGCGCAGCGGTGCAGCCGCGGGCAGCGGGCAGTTCACCAGCAGACGCAGGGCGGCGCTGACGTCCGTCATGTTGTCGGCGGTGGCGAACTGCTGCTGACAGACCTGCAGCCACTGCGCGTCGCCCGTGCGCAGCAGATAGCCGAGACAGGTGTTCTTGAGTGCTCGCTGGGCGATGCCGACGGCATCGGCCGCATAGGGCAGCGGCGCTGCGTTGAGTGCGTGCAGGCGGGCGAACTGCGGTGCCAGGTGACGGGCCAAGGTGTTGCAGGCGAACTCGCGCACCGCATGGATGCCGGCCACATCGATCTCGGCCGACAGCTCCGCTAGATAGGCCTCCGCCGGCAGACTCAGCAGCTGGGCCACGGCTTCCTTGTCATGAAGCAAGCCACGCTCGCACTGCTCGATGCAGTCGGCCAGGATGCTGGCGAAGGCCTGCACCAGACCGGCATCCAGCTGCAGCGCGCGGCCCGCCTGATAGTCGGCCAGCAGCGCCTGCAGGGTTTCCACGCCGAGTTGCTGGGCCGCATTCCAGCGGTTGAAGCCGTCGGTATCCCGGGCCATGAGGAACAGCAAGTCCTCGCGCGTGTGCTCGGCCTGCAGCTTCACCGGGGCGGAGAAACCCCGCAGCAGGGAGGGCACTGGAAGCTGGGGGATGCCGGTGAACACGAATTGCTGCTGCGCCTCACGCACGTCCAGCACCCGCTCGGTCACCGCCCCGCCCTGCTCGCCCTCGAGCTGCAGCGGCAGTTCACGGCCGTCGCGATCCAGCAATGCCATGCGCAGGGGAATGTGGAACGGCAGCTTCTCGGGCTGTTCGGGCGTGGCCGGACAGCTCTGCCGCACGTGCAGTACATAGCGCCCGCGCGCCGCGTCGTGCTCGCCACGCACCTGCAGCAGCGGCGTGCCGGCCTGGATGTACCAGCGCCGGAACTGGGTGAGATCGACACCGCTGGCATCCTCCATGGCCTTGACGAAATCCTCGGTGGTGACGGCCTGACCATCGTGGCGCGCGAAGTACAGATCGCTGCCGGCCCGGAAGCGTTGCGGACCGATCAGTTCGCGAATCATGCGCACCACTTCCGCGCCCTTCTCGTAGATGGTCACGGTGTAGAAGTTGGAGATCTCCATGTAGGACTCGGGTCTCACCGAGTGGGCCATGGGGCCGCTGTCCTCGGCAAACTGCACAGTGCGCAGCAGGCCCACATCTTCGATGCGGTTGACCGCCCGTGAACCCATGTCGGCGGAAAACTCGGC
>JALREE010000180.1 GCA_023256835.1 Pseudomonadales bacterium
AGAGATTATCGAGTCTGCAATTCAGGGTTGCCTGCTGGTATAATTTTACCCATGTCTAAATCGGTTGATTTGAATCAGCTCAGTCATCTCCAATTGCAGGAGTTGGCTGCGACTTTGCTCAGTCAATTGTCCGAGAAAGACTCCATCATTCAATCCAAGAACCAGGAAATCCAGTTCCGTCAGGCCAAGATCGACAAGCTCACGCACGAAATCGCCGTGCTGCGGCGGCTCAAGTTCGCCGCCAGCAGCGAACGCCTGGCCAACGAGCAGCAGGCCAGCCTGCTCGACGAAGCGATCGATGCCGATCTGGCCGCCATCGAGGCAGAACTCGAGGCCCTGCGTCAGCGCGGCTCGCCCAACGCTCAGGCCGACGCGCCGCGCACGCCGCGTCGTACTCTGCTGCCGACGCACTTGCCTCGCACTGTGTTGCGGCACGAGCCGGATTCGACGCAGTGTGGCTGTGGTGCCGCGCTCGAGCGCATCGGCGAGGATGTCTCGGAACGGCTGGACTACGCCCCGGGGACGTTCTCGGTCGAGCGCCATGTGCGTGGCAAGTGGGTCTGCCGCTGTTGCCAAACCCTGGTGCAGGCGCCTGTGCCCGCCCACGTGATCGACAAGGGGCTGCCCACCACCGCCTTGCTGGCCGATGTGCTGGTGGGCAAGTACGCCGAGCATCTGCCGCTGTACCGCCAAGAGTTCATCTATGCCCGCGCCGGCGTACCCATTGCACGCTCGACGCTGTCGGCCTGGGTGGGCCAGTGCGGTGTGGCGCTGCAGCCTCTGGTGGACGCCTTGACGCGCGTGGTGCTGGCCCACGCAGTGCTGCATGCCGACGAAACCCCTGTCCAGATGCTCAAGCCCGGTTCGGGCAAGACGCATCGGGCCTACATCTGGGCCTACGCCACCGGGGCTTTCGAGCCGCTGCGCGCTGTGGTCTACGATTTTTGTACCAGCCGGGGCGGTCTGCATGCGCGTGAGTTCTTGGGTCAGTGGAAAGGGCAATTGGTCTGCGACGACTATGCGGCCTACAAGGACTTGTTCAGGAACGGCGTCACCGAAGTCGGCTGTCTGGCACATGCCCGGCGCAAGTTCTTCGAATTGCACGAAGCCAGCAAGAGCACCCTGGCGGCCACCGCGCTCGAATTCATCCAGAAGATCTACGAGGTCGAGCGGCTGGTCCGGGATGCCAGCCCCGCTGAGCGGCTGCAGGCCCGTCAGCAGACCAGCCGTCCTGTCATGGACGCCTGGCATGAATGGATGACGCTGCAGCGCGTCAAGCTCACCGATAGTTCCGCAACGGCCAAGGCCTTCGACTACAGCCTCAAGCGTTGGGCCGCGCTGACCCGCTTCCTCGACGATCCAGCCCTGCCGGTGGACAACAATCACATCGAGAACCTGATCCGGCCCATCGCTTTGGGTCGCCGCAACTGGCTCTTTGCTGGCTCCGAACGGGCTGGCAAGCGGGCCGCCGCCATCATGAGCTTGATCCAGTCGGCCCGCCTCAACGGG
>JALREE010000063.1 GCA_023256835.1 Pseudomonadales bacterium
CGGCTTCTTCCTGCTGCTGGGCCGGACTGCACTGCACGCCACTCTCGGCGATCTCGCCGCCCAGATACCAGGTCCAGCCTGCGCCGTCCGGGGAGCTCTCGTCAGGAGCCGTGGCCGAGGGATGCACGGTGATGGTGAGCCGCGGCGTCATGCCGAAACTGTCGCCGATGCAGTGCACGAAGGCGGGCACCGGGTGGTTCAGGCGCACGAAGACCATGTGCAGCGGGCGCGTCTGCATGGCCGGCAGGGCCTCCTGCAGACTCCCGCCCAGGCGCTGCATCAGCGCCGCGTTGCCTTCGCCGGCGGCCAGAATGTAGCGCTGTGCCTGCAGTGCCACAGATTCCCCGCTCGCGGCCGTCACGCGCAGCTGCTGCAGGCTGCCGGCCGCGTCATGCAGCGCAGTGACGGCCTCGGCCGCCACCTGGAATATACGCTCGCGGTGCGGTGCGGCCAGCGTCTGCACCAGGGAGGGCGTGTCCACCACGAAGTCGGTGAGCTGATACAGCGCGCCTTCCAGCGTGCGGCCCTGGAAGAAGGGCGGGTACTGGGCGGGCTTCAGCGCGTCGATGCGCCCGCGCAGCGCCTTGCTGCCCAGGAAGGACTTGAGCCGGGAGCGATAGCCGCCCCCTGACCACATGAAATAGTGCGGCGCCAGCACGCGCACGCCGCGCAGATCGATCTCGCCCGTGCCCTGCAGACACTGCCGCCAGCGCTCGGGCATGCCGGCAATCGCGCTGCTGGCCGGGCTCAGCACCCCATTGAGCGCGTACTTCAGCCCGCCGTGAATGATGCCCTGGGAGGCCAGGGTCTGGCCGCCGCCCAGCGCGTCGCACTCCAGCAGCACCACGTCCAGCCCTTGCTGATGCAGCCGGTTCAGCAACCACAGCCCGGCAATGCCGCCGCCGAAGATGACGATGTCTGTCTGCACTGGAGAAGCCGGCACTTGCATGGGTGGGGTCTGCCTTGGTCGTCGAAGGATTTTTGTCGGAGCGCCGTAGTCACGCGCTGCCGAAATCGGGCGCCATGGTAGCATGGCCGGGCGTTGCGGAGGCTCCTACGGCACCGGCTCCCGCCCGCCTCACTGCATGCACTCAACCCCCGACCCGTAACAAGACCAGACCCGTGAATCGATTCGCCTACAACTTGCTGTTCACCCTCATTCTGCCGCTGATCGTGCTGCGCCTGCTGTGGCGCGCGGTGAAGGCGCCGGCCTATACCCGACGCTGGGCGGAACGCTTCGGCCTGGTGCGGCTCACTCCTGCGCAGCAGGCGCAGCGCGGTCAGTGGCTGTGGGTGCACGCGGTGTCCGTGGGCGAGACGCTGGCCGCCGCGCCGCTGATCCGCAAACTGCGCGCGGAACATCCGCAGATCCCGCTGGTGGTCACCACCATGACGCCCACCGGCTCGGAGCGGGTGCGCAACCTGTTCGGCAGCGATGTCTGCCATGTCTATGCGCCCTACGATCACCCGTGGTCCGTGCTGGCCTTTCTCGCCCGTTTCCAGCCGCGCCTGCTGGTGATCATGGAAACCGAGCTGTGGCCCAACATCATCCACTACACGAAGCAGCGCGGCGCGAAGGTAATCGTGGCCAATGCACGCCTGTCGGAGAAATCCGC
>JALREE010000249.1 GCA_023256835.1 Pseudomonadales bacterium
CGCGGAATTATGAGAAAAGTCCCGATGACGGTCGCCGGCGCAGAGCGACTGCGTGCAGAGCTGAACGAGTTGAAAAGTGCACGGCGCCCCCGGATCATCCAGGCGATTGCCGATGCGCGCGAGCATGGCGATCTGCGTGAAAACGCGGAGTATCACGCGGCGCGCGAACAGCAGAGCTTCTGCGAAGGGCGCATCAAGGAGATCGAAGGCAAGCTGGCTGACGCCGAGGTCATCGATGTGCGTGCCATCAAGCCCACAGGGCGCGTGATCTTCGGCACGACAGTGACCCTGCTCAATGTGGCGACCGATGCCAGCGTGGTCTACCAGATCGTGGGTGAGGACGAGGCAGACGTTCGCGCCGGGCGCATCTCGGTCGGCTCGCCGATCGCTCGTGCGATCATGGGCAAGGAAGTGGGTGACGAGATCGTGGTGAAGGCGCCGGCAGGCGACATTCATTACGAGATCGAGGCGGTGGAACACCTCTGAAGGACGTCCTGCGCCGGAACCGGCTCAGTGGCTCTTGTGACGCAGGATGTTCGACAGTCGCGGGTCCGGCCGCGCCGCCGCACGGTAGAGAACGGCGATGTTGCCGATACTCTGCACCAGTTCCGCTCTGGAGAGTTCACACACTTCGGCAATGATCTCCCTTCTGGCGTCCCTGTCGGCTGCAAAGATCTTGAGCTTGATGAGTTCGTGCTCTTCCAGGGCGCGGTCGATCTCCTTGAGCACGCTCTCGGCCAGGCCCTTCTGGGCGATGGTGACGATCGGTGAGAGGGAGTGTGCGATGGTGCGGAAACGCTTCTTGTCTTGTGCGGGCAGTGTCATGGGATTCGCATGGGTCGGCGGGCGCTGCCCGGTTTCAAAGGAGGCGCCATTGTAGCCCAGCACGAGAATTACACAACCGCCGCGCTCCTGGCCGCGCCCGGCATTGCTTGGACTTTTCCGGGGGCGATCTTGTAATATCCGGATCAACTCCCAATATGCCTGGTGTGCACGCACATCACAGGCAGACACGACGGCCTGCAATGGATCGGTGCCGCTCAAGGTCTCCTTGGCTGCCGATCAACTTCGATTTCACTGAGATAGGGGGATAATCCCTTGAACGACATGGCAAAGAATCTACTGCTCTGGATGGTCATCGCTGCAGTCCTGCTGACGGTGTTCAACAACATCAATCAGGAGACAAGCACTGTATCCGTGACTTATTCAGACTTCGTGAAGGAGGTGCGTGCAGGCCAGGTGCGCTCCGTCACGATCGCCGGCATCTCAGTCACCGGGCGCCGCGTGGACAATACCCAGTTCACCACGACCATCCCCATGATTGGCGATGATCAGCTGATGAACGACCTCTTCAACAACGGTGTCGAGATCGTCGGTTCGGAGCCGGAGCGGCAGAGCATCTGGTCGCAGTTGCTGGTGGCCAGCTTTCCTATCCTGATCATCATCGGTCTGTTCTTCTTCTTCATGCGCCAGATGCAGGGTGGCGGTGCGGGCGGCAAGGGTGGCCCGATGTCCTTCGGCAAGAGCAAGGCCAAGCTGCTGGGTGAGGATCAGATCAAGGTGACCTTCGCCGACGTGGCAGGTGTGGACGAAGCCAAGGAAGACGTCAAGGAACTGGTGGACTTCCTTCGTGAGCCGGACAAGTTCCAGCGCCTTGGCGGCCGCATTCCCCGCGGCATCCTGATGGTGGGCCAGCCGGGAACGGGCAAGACCCTGCTCGCCAAGGCCATCGCCGGTGAGGCCAAGGTGCCCTTCTTCTCGATCTCGGGTTCCGACTTCGTCGAGATGTTCGTGGGTGTCGGTGCGTCCCGCGTACGCGACATGTTCGACCAGGCCAAGAAGCAGTCACCCTGCATCATCTTCATCGACGAGATCGACGCTGTCGGTCGTCACCGGGGTGCCGGGCTCGGCGGCGGACATGACGAACGTGAGCAGACATTGAACCAGTTGCTGGTGGAAATGGATGGCTTCGAGGCCAATGACGGCATCATCGTGATCGCCGCCACCAACCGCCCCGATGTGCTTGACCCTGCGCTGCTGCGTCCCGGCCGCTTCGACCGTCAGGTGGTCGTCGGCCTGCCCGATATCCGTGGCCGCGAACAGATTCTCAAGGTGCACATGCGCAAGGTGCCCATCGATGAGCGCGTCAATGCGGCCGTGATTGCCCGCGGCACGCCCGGCTTCTCCGGCGCGGACCTGGCCAATCTCGTGAACGAGGCGGCCCTGTTCGCTGCGCGCAGCAATCGCAAGCTGGTCACCATGGAAGAGTTCGAGAAGGCCAAGGACAAGATCATGATGGGCGCCGAGCGCAAGTCCATGGTCATGACCGACCAGGAAAAGAAGCTTACCGCCTACCACGAGGCTGGCCATGCCATCGTCGGCCTGCTGGTTCCGGAGCACGATCCCGTCTACAAGGTGACAATCATTCCGCGGGGGCGGGCGCTGGGCGTCACCATGTTCCTGCCCGAGCAGGATCGCTACAGCAGCAGCAAGCGCAGCCTCGAAAGCAGGATCTCCACCCTGTTTGGTGGTCGCGTGGCCGAGGAGCTCATTTTCGGCCCGGACTCCGTCACGACGGGCGCCTCCAACGACATCGAGCGCGCCACCGAGTTGGCACGGAACATGGTCACTCGTTGGGGACTTTCGGACCGACTCGGCCCCTTGACCTAC
>JALREE010000281.1 GCA_023256835.1 Pseudomonadales bacterium
CGCCCCAATAGGATTCCAGCCAGCAGCCATGCAGTGGGCAGCTCAGCATCAGGGGCAGCTTCCACGCGAGCAGTACGGCTTGGTTCTCCGGATCGTTCAGGCAGAGCGGACAGGCGCGGTGTATCGGTTGGGTGGGCAGCCAGGCACGCCAGCTCGTGATGGATCGCGTCTTACGGCGGAATCTCGGCAGCAGTACCGAGAGCTGGAACGCATAGGTTTCCAATGCGGCTGGAATCTGATCATCAAGGCCGTCCAGTAGCCAAGGCACCCAGCCAGCGAAACTCATGCAGCGCAGCCGATCCAGCTCGATACCGCTCCGCTGGGAGAGCATCGCCAGCAGCGCCAGTGGTGGCGCGGTGTCCAGGTCATCAACCTGACCGTGACCAAGATCGTGCTCCAGCAGCTCGGACACCTCCATGTGATAGCAAAGGGCCACGCGGTTGAGCCACGAAGACAAGGCTTCGCCTTCTCTGGGGGCCGGATGCAGTGGCCAGCGTGGCGCTGGCTTCACATCAGTTCCCGCTCGAATTGCCGCCGCCGCTCACTTGGGCCGGTGTAATCGGCCATGCTGAGCGTGCGGTGGTTGATCGCTTCCTCGCCGCTCTCCACGGCGGCAATGGCCGCCGCCATCAGCAGATGCGCCAGTTCTCCGATAGTGCCCTCGCTGCGGGTGAGCAGGTAGCGGGCCATGTCCAGCGTGGCAATTGGCGAGGGTCGCCGCAGCGGGAGCGAAGCCGCGAAGCTGGCCAGCAGTGAACAGCAATCGTCGTTGGCCTCCCACACCGGCAGCATCATCGGCTCGAAGCGATTTTCCAACTGGTCATCCGAGCGGATGGCCAGGTAGGCGTCGCGTGTGCCCACACCGACCAGCGGGATGCGCAATTCGTTGCCGAGGAAGCGCAGCAGGTTGAGGAATTCCCGGCGGTTAACGCTGTTGCCGGCCAGGACGTTGTGCAGCTCGTCGATCACCAGCAAACGCACACCGAGCTTGCGCAGCAGTGTCAGCGCCAGTTGCTCTATTTCCGGCAGCCGTGGGCGCGGTCGCAATGGTGCACCCATCGCCGCAAGCAGCGCGACGTAGAAGCGGATCACCGACGGCTCGGACGGCATCTGCACGACCAATACCGGGATGTGCTCCTGGTCGGCGTCGGAGCTGGCCGGGTGGGCGCGGCGGAACTTCTCGACGATCATCGACTTGCCATTGTTGGTCGGGCCAACCAGCAGCAGGTTGGGCATGCGTTGCTTGTTTGGCCACGCATAAAGGGCTTCCAGCCGGTTCAGCGCCTCGACTGCGCGCGGATAGCCGATCCAGCGGTCGGCGCGAAGGCGCTGGATGCGCTCGTCCGCCGGAAGACGGGCCAAGCCCTGGGCCGCCGGCAGCAGGTGGGACAGGTCGATGATGGGATATTCGTCCACGGCTACCACTCCTCAATCTGGTCGAACGGTTTGGCGGGTGGCAAGTTGTCTGCCTGCGGGTCGGCAATATCCGTATCCGGCGGAACGGGCTTGTCCGGCCGAGCTGATGTCTTGAGGTGCTGGCGGCGATCCGCGTCACGCCGCGCCTTGCGTGTGGCCTTCTGCGCGCTGGTCACAATCTCACGCATCTGGCCGATCATGCGGAACAGCGCCGACTCATCCACCTGTTCGCGCCCTTGCTGCCGCAGTTTCGCCAGCGCCTGCCGTTGTTCCCAGAGGGTGACAGCCGGATGCGACAAGGTACGGTAGGGAATTTCCAGGTAATGCTGTCCCTCCGGTTCCAGGACCCAGATACGGCTGATGTCGCGCGGATCGCGCCGGATCAGAAAGGACGGCCAGCGTTCACGCCGCGCAATCCACGGCTTGAGCGCATCGGCGTAGTAGTGGATGTGGTCGATGACAAAGCCGGTGCGGGTCAGCGTGCGCCGGAGGATCGGCAGAAAATCGACCAGGAACGAAGTAGCGCGTGTGACGACGGCCGGTACGCCGACACGCGCCACGGCCTCGGCCCAGCGCGCGGCCGGCGGTTGGAGCAGGCCGTTGTGCACCGAACCGTGGTAGGTGCCGACCGCCAATGTGAGCCAGCGCTCTAGCTCGCGCAGCGTCAGGGCGGCCTTGTTTTCGGAATCGTAGTCGCCGCGCTGGTCAGGGTTGGAGAAGGTCGTTCCCGGCAGTTCGTCGTGAATCATCTGCATCGCCGTGCCGATGATCCGTTCCACGATGCCGCCATAGTGCGGCTGTCCCAGCGGGCGATAGTCCAGCCGGATGCCATGCTGCTCGCAACCCCGGCGCAGGGCCTCGCTCTTGAACTCGGCCGCGTTGTCTAGGTAGAGCAGCAAGGGCTTGCCGCTCATCTGCCAATCCATTTCCACGTTCAGTCCTTCCAGCCAAGGGCGCTTGTCGCAGGCGACATGCACGAGGCACAGGCCAACCGAAACGGCAGACGGCGCTTCCAGCGTGACGACCATGCCGAGCACGCAGCGGGTGAACACGTCGATGGCGAGGGTCAGGTACGGGCGGCCAATAGGTTGCCGGTCGCGGTCATCGACCACGATCAGGTCGATGACCGTATGGTCTATCTGCACCTGCTCCAGCGGCGCGGTCACGGCAGGAGGCTCGCCGCCCACACCTTGTAGGTCACGAGCGGCATCCTGGCCTTCCCGCCGGCGGATGACCTTGCGCGGGTCAAGGCTAGCGATCCGTAAGGCCACGGTATTGCGCGCCGGCACTCGCAGTTTTTGAGCCTTGCACACCTGAGTGACTTCGCGGTGAAAGGCCGCTAGGCTGCGCTTCTGCTTGGTCAGGAACCGCTTTTGCAGTAGCTCGTGGATGACGCGCTCGACCGGTTCCGGCAAGCGCCCCTTACCTTTACCTCCACCGGACTGGCCGGGCACCAGATCCGTCACGAGGCCGCTGCCTTGCCGGGCACGCCGGATCAGAACGTATACCTGGCGCCGAGACAAGCCCAGCGCCTGAGCCGCCATATCGGCCGCTTCGTGCCCGACCGTCTCCGACTGCGCCAACGGACTGATGATCTCCGCACGACGGCGCGCACGCTCCCAAGCCTCATCAGGCAGAGTGGCCACGCCTTGTTCTGGAATCCGTGGGGTGTCCGTCGCCATGCTCACCTCGCTTTGGTGCACACGAGTATTGAGCATAGTCGAGATTGGTGCAGATCACTTCTGATATTGAACTGTCAGGAGCTGGCTGCACAACAGCCATTACGCCCAATCAACTGGTGCAGTCGTCTTCTGAAAATGACATTTGGTATCTCTCATAAACGGATGTTTTTGAGAGAACTATCTTCGGCCTTCACACGCACGAAAGGCGGCGAAGCTCCGCCGTT
>JALREE010000291.1 GCA_023256835.1 Pseudomonadales bacterium
AATGTTCACGGGCTATCTGACGTACGCCGTGGAGCGCTGAATGCGGTGAATGACGATTGCCTCGTCTCTCGGCAATCCATGCCAGGTTCCTCAGCGATGGAAGGCGGGTGCATCAGGAAGCCGGTTGGCCCGAGGATGTCGAGCAGCCTTTTTCGCAACAACCGCAAAAATATGCCAGTCATGCGGCTGGCCCGAAGGGGTTGTTCCAGAATACTGGTGCACCTTGAAGCGCAGGATTTCAAAACCAGCGAATAGCGCCAGCACTTCCTGTTCCTCGAAGACTGCTGTAACGGGCCAGAAATCGGCAGCATTGCAGGCCGGCGAGGCCATCGTATCCTCGGGACCCAGAAATGATCCGCAGAAGATTCCCTGTGGATGCAGGCACTCGCAGATGTTTTTCCACACGGCAGGAAATTCCGCCTTCGGACAGAAGAACAGGCTCGCATCGGCCACCACCAGGGACGCCCTGGGGAAGGGGTAGGCGCCGAAGGAGGACTGCGACAAGTGCACGTTGTCCCGATGGCCGAAGCGCGCCTGGCAGCGGGCGATGGCCTCTTCCTCCACGTCAAACCCGTGCACCACAAAGCCGTTCTCTGCCAGATAGTGAATGTCCGCCCCGGCGCCACAGCCACAGTCGACGGCGACCTTTGGCTCCGCCACATTGGCAATGGCGAGCACCAGGTCGTCGCGAATCCTGCGGTTCTCGGTGGCGGCAAAGTAATCGCTGCGTTGGGACATGGGGGTGCCTGATTGCGCTGAGTCAGGCATGGCCCGGCGGCTGATGGCCTTCGCGCAGATAGGGGAACATGTGCACCACGTAGTCCTTCTTGCCGATCTGCACGTTGTGGGCACGCAGGATGGCGTAGGCCGTCACCACGTGGAAGTAGAACTGGGGCAGTGACCAGTCCCGCGCATACTGCTCGGCGTAGAGATCGAAGATCATGCCGTTGGGCAGCTCATGCGCCAGCGGCTCGCCCGCATGCAGATCCAGCCCGTTCCCCGGCAACAAGCCCAGCATCCCGATGGTGTCATCGATTCGGTCATAGGCGTCGTCGAAGCTGCCCGGTTTCTCGCCCGCGTGACGGCCTTCCTCCAGCATCTGCTTGATCAAGGGCGGAAACGGCTCATGCCGCAGCCGGTAGATGGGCTCCAGCGCCTGCACGCAGGCGAAGCGGATCTGCGTGGAAAGCGGAAACATGTCGGGCGCCAGCCGCGCGGAGAGCAGGGCCTGAGCCTCGGCCTCATGCAACTGCTTCTGTGCCAGCTTGAGCCAGCTGGAAAGGGCGTCGAGCATCTGGGTGTAAGTGGGGACGAGCACGGAGGTGATGTTCATGGGGGTCCTCGGGTCCTGGGAAATGTACAAACGCCACGAGCAGGGCGACTGCCTGGGCAAGGATGGCCGCTTCGAGGCTGCAGCGCCAATGCAAACTGCGGGCGGTCTCGTACGTGGATGTCTTGCTTCTGAGAGAAGCAGCGCATCGATCCACGCGTGACTTTGCCAGATCGGTACATGAATGCTATGAGTCATATACCGAAACAGTTTCACACCAGAGGGCGAAATCCATGCGCACCAACATCGACATCGACGACAAGCGGATGAACGACATCCCGGAGCCCACGGGGCCAGATTCAAAGAAAGTTAATGTCGAAGTGGCCTTGAAATCACTGCATGACCAGGCTGAGATCCGTCACTTTCGCGGCAAGCTGCACTGGGAAGGCAACCTGAACGACATGAGAAACACCTCATGATCACCGCCCGCATCCTTGCGTTCAGTCGCGGCTGATCGCGACCTTCAGCCCTGTCAGGTATCCCGCGCCTGCGGACTCGCCGCCGAACCCGCCAGAATGCCCCCGTCGATGTGCAGTTCCGTACCGGTCATGTAAGCCGCCTCGTCAGAGGCCAGCAGCACCGCCAGCGCGGGCGCTACAACGGCCTCCCCAGCCGCTTCTCCACCTGCCGGCGTTCCCACTGCGCGCCGAAGAAAGGCATGAACTCGAACACCGCGGCGGCATGGCCGAGGACGCCGATGCCCCAGCCCAAGGCCGGCCACACGAACCAGAGGGTGCCCGCGTTGGTGGCGAGATTGATGACCATCAGCAAGCTGATGACGAGCACGTATTGCGCCAGATGAATGTAGAAGCGTCGCAGCCTGCGCACATGCGCGAGGGCCAGACGCTCGTCTTCCTGTGCCTGTGTCTGAAGGGGTATCTGTATCGTTGCCATGGTGTCCTGCTCACTGTTGAGGGATGCGAAGTCGATCTCGAAGACCGACGCCAGTGATTTCAGGGACTCCGCACTTGCGGGATGACCGTTCTCGATGCGCTGGATCGTGCGGGCACTGAGTCCGCTCAGCTCCGCAAGTTGTTGCTGGGACCAGCCACGCTGCAAACGCCATTTCTGAATGTTCATGAGGACTCCTTGAAAGCACGGGGCAGAGCGTGGCACGGACCCCCGCACGTCGCCACGACACGGACACGACACAGGCACGACAGCGTGGCGACATGGGCCGGACAATACAGGAGGGGCGGGGGGTTGAACAACCGGGTGGAAGGGGGCACCCTTCAAGGACAGAGACAACCGGACTCGTTATATGAGCGTCATGCAAGACAAAGATGGCAATCCGATCGTCGACCTTTGCAGTGCAGAGACTTTGACAGCTCAGCAACAGGAACGCAGTCGGCAAATCGAAGGATGGCAGCGAGAGAATGCCAAGGCGATTGACGCGTACAACAGGTTGGTGGAACAGCAAGGCGTTTTCGGCGACGCACTACGAAAGTTCTGATCCAGCTCACGTCGCGCATCGTCACAACGAATCTCTACTCTCCCCAGCGAATCCTCATCACACTGCCAAACGGCGTGCCCTTCCAATGCCCCGCAAGACGACGCGCGTGCGCGTGAATGCGCCGCGCCAATGCCTCGCTGGCCACGTCCGGCACCACGCGCTGCAACAGCGCCAGGTAGGCGTCCGGTTCCGCTTCCTTGCGCAGCAGGGTCTGCACCGGTCCCGCCAGTTTTTCGGCCAGCGTGACGGCGTCAGACGTGCCGTCGGCGCGCAGCACTTCCACGCGGTGAGCGTCTTCGTTGAGTTTGGTGAAGCTGATCTGCATGGCGTCTCGACGAATCAGCCCTGCGCCTTGTACCACGCCACCAGCGCATTCGCATGGCCATGGCCCAGCTTGTGTTCCGATTTCAGCAGGCTCACCAGCTCCATGTGCTTTAGCGGACCGGCGTCCTTGAGCACCTGCATCCAATGCGCGATGGGCTGGCCGTAGGTCTTCTCGATGGACGGGAAATACGACGCGGGGCCTTTGACTTTTTCCTCTGCGCTCATGGGAGCCTCCCGTGGGGTGAAGGGTGAATGCCCTATGCCAACGCTGCCATCGCCTCGAAGAGTCGGGCGCTCGCATTGTGCTGCGTCACCGCCAGGGCGTCACGCCCGATTGCGTCAGCAAGCCCTTGGGCGTCGTCGGCCTGCAGAATGCTCACGCATCCCGGAGCCAATTCCTTCAGCGCAGTGAACCAGGCCAGCTGCGGCGCCACCATTTGCAGATGCTTCTCGAAGTTGCGCCGTGAGCGATTCGTGTCCGCCGACTTGCGAGCGTGCAGCTGCTGCGACGTGGCGGTC
>JALREE010000073.1 GCA_023256835.1 Pseudomonadales bacterium
CAGCCTGGCCCTGATCCTGCTGGCGCAGCCGTTGATCATCACGCTGTTCCAGGGCCAGAACTTCAGCGTGGATGACGTGGGCAAGGTGACCAGCAGCCTGCAGGCCTACACCCTGGGCCTGCTGGCGTTCATGTCGATCAAGATCTTCGCGCCGGGGTATTACTCGCGGCAGGACACGCGCACCCCGGTACGCATCGGCATCGTCGCCATGGTGGCCAACATGGTGCTGAACCTGGTGCTGGTCTTCGTCTTCGACTTCGGGCACACCGGGCTGGCGCTGGCGACCTCGCTGGCGGCCGTGCTCAACGCGAGCCTGCTGCTGCTGGGCCTGATCCGGCAGGGCGTGTTCCGTTTTCAGGCGGGCTGGGGGCTGTTCCTGCTGCGTCTGTTGCTGGCGAATGTGCTGATGGGGGCCTTCCTGTGGTGGCTGGCGGGCGACTGGCGTGCGTGGCTGGACTGGGGCACCTGGACGCGGATCCTGTGGATGAGTGTGCTGACTTTCGGGGGGTTGGGGCTGTACATGCTGTGTCTGTACGCGTCGGGCGTGAGGTTGCGACATTTTCAGGGGCAGTCGTAGGATTGTTCGTCTGTGACTGACGGGTGGACCGCCCCGGGACACGCCGCGAGTACATCCATGTAGGCTCGCCGGCCGCCATCCCTGGCGGCCGACGGTCCCGGTTCGCTCCCCCCGTCACTCCCAGCCGAACCCGCGCTCTGGTTGCCAGCGAATGGGTGTGATGTCCCGACGCGGGTGGGGGAGGAGAGAAGGCGAAACATCGTGATACAGAAATCCCGCTGTACGTGCCGCGAAGCGCTGTGGCACGCTCCCTCCCATGCCCACGAATACACGCCATTCGCTGGCGTTGAATTCGAGGTTGTCTGACCGCGGTGCAGATGGCGATCGTTGCGCGCCTGGATGGCGCGCAGCGAGCCCCCATGGATGGGTTCACGGCGTATCGCCATCTGCACCGCGGGCAGGCAACTGTATCCACTCATTGCACGTGTATTGGAACCCCACCATGGATCAACGCGAAAACGAAAACCTGCACATCGTCCTGCAGGAAGAACTCCCCAGCCCCCGCACCCTCAAGGAAGCCATGCCCGTTGCCGGGCCCGCCCTCGAGACCGTGCTCGCCGGCCACCAGGGCGTCAAAGGCATTCTCGATCGCAAGGACCATCGCCTTCTGGTCGTGGTCGGCCCCTGCTCCATCCACAATGTCGAACAGGCCATGGACTACGCCCGCCTGCTCAAGCCCCTCGCCGATGAGCTGCAGGACACCCTCCTGATCCTCATGCGCGTGTACTTCGAGAAGCCCCGCACCACGGTGGGCTGGGAAGGGCTGATCTACGACCCGCATCTGGATGGCACCCACCGCATCGAACACGGCCTGCGCATCGGCCGCCAGCTGATGCTCGACATCAATGCCCTCGGCCTGCCCATCGCCATCGAGGCGCTGGACCTGATCACGCCACAGTACCTGCAGGACCTGGTGTCCTGGACGGCCATCGGCGCCCGCACCACCGAGTCGCCCACCCACCGCAAGCTGTCCAGCGGCATCTCCTCGGCCGTCGGTTTCAAGAACAACGTCGATGGCAGCCTGACCGTGGCCGTGAATGCGATCCGCTCCGCGTCGTCCGCGAACTCCTTCATCAGCGTGACCGACGAGGGCAGGGTGGCTGCCTTCCGCACCTCGGGCAATCCGCACTGCCACGTGATCCTGCGCGGCGGCAAGGAACCCAACTACGCGCCCGAGTTCGTCGCCCGCTGCGAAGACGATCTGCGCAAGGCCTTCCTGCCCCTGAACATCATGATCGACTGCAGCCACGGCAATTCGCAGAAGAATCATCTGAAGCAACTGGACGTTCTGGAAAGCGTCACGCAGCAGATCGAGGCCGGCAATACTTCGATCATCGGCGTGATGATCGAGAGCAATCTGTGCGAGGGCAATCAGCCCATCCCCGACGATCTGGAGGAAATCCGCTACGGCGTGTCCGTCACCGATGCCTGCCTCAAGTGGGAGACCACGGAAGCGGCGCTGCGCGACATGGCCGCCAGACTGCGCGGCATCCTGCCAGGGCGGCGGGCGACGAGCCTACAGGGAAGTACTTGTGGCGTGTCCGGCAGCGGGCAAGCCCCGACTGCCACCCACTGATTCAGTCACCCCAGCACCTTGCGAATGCTCGCCACCAGATAGTCCACATTCCCCTCACTGATTCCCGCCACATTGATCCGGCTCGAATCCACCAGGTAAATGCTGTGCTCCTTCACCAGCCGCTGCACCTGCGGCACGCTCAGGCCCAGGAAGGAGAACATGCCCTTCTCGTGCTCGATGAAGCTGAAGTCCCGATCCACGCCCGCCGCCTTCAACTGCTGTACCAGCAGCGTGCGCAGGCCACTGATGCGCTCGCGCATCTGCGTCAGTTCCTGTTCCCAGTCCAAACGCAGCACCGAGTCGCCCAGAATCATCTCCACCACCGTCGCGCCGTGATCCGGCGGCATGGAGTAGATGCCCCGCGCCGTGGCCGCGATCAGGCTGGACGCCGCCTTCATCGAGGCATTGTCCTGGCACAGCAGGGTGAAGGCCCCCACGCGCTCGCGGTAGACCCCGAAATTCTTCGAGCAGGAGCTGACGATGATCAGCTCCGGCACGGCAGCTGCCAGCAGACGCACGCCGAAGCAGTCTTCATCCACGCCGTCGCCCAGGCCCTGATAGGCCAGGTCGATGAAGGGGGTGAAGCCATTCTTGACTGCCAGGTCGCGCACCGCGCGCCACTGGTCCTGACTCAGGTCGGCGCCACAGGGGTTGTGGCAGCAGCCGTGCAGCAGCACCAGGTCGCCCTTTTTCGCCTGCTCCAGCGTGGCCATCATGGCGTCGAACTGGATGCTGTGCGTGGCATAGTCGTAGTAGGGGTAGGTCGCGATCTGCAGGCCCGCATCGCCCAGCAGTGGGATGTGATTGGCCCAGGTCGGGTCGCTCACGAAGATGCGCGCACCTGGATTGCACTTGTTGATGAACTCCGCCGCCAGGCGCAGGCCGCCGCAGCCGCCGGGCGTCTGGAAGGTGCAGCGCAGGTCGCGGGTGGACTCGGCCAGTTCGCGCCCCAGAATCAGTTGCGCCAAATACTCGTTGTAGAGCGTGGCGCCGGCCGGGCCGACATAGGTCTTGGTGACCTGGGTGGCGAGCAGTCGGCGTTCCGCTTCCTTCACGGCACGCATCACCGGTGTGTGGCCAGCGGCGTCCTTGTAGACGCCCACACCCAGATCGATCTTGTGCGGGTTGCTGTCGGCGCGAAACGCCGCCATGAGGCCGAGAATCGGGTCGGCTGCCAGTGGGTTCAGGTTCTGGAACATGAGGTTCTCCGGTCAGGTCAACGGGCGCGCAGCAGCTGCGCCTTGAGGGTGTTCTGCAACAGGGACGCACGGGTCATGGGGCCGACGCCCCCGGGCACGGGCGTGATGAACGAGCACTTGTGCTTGACGGCCTCGAAGTCCACATCGCCGGCCAGGCGGAAGCCGGAGGCTCGACTGGCGTCGGGCACGCGGGTGATGCCCACGTCAATCACCACGGCGCCTTCCTTGACCATGTCGGCCGTCAGGAAATGCGGCCGGCCGATGGCGACGATGAGGATGTCGGCCGAGCGGCAGATCTCGGCGATGTTCTGCGTGCGGCTGTGCACCAGGGTGACGGTGGCGTTGCCGGGATTGGTGTTGCGCGACATCAGCAGGGCCATGGGCGTGCCGACGATGTTGCTGCGGCCCACCACCACGCAGTGCTTGCCGGCGGTGTCCACCTTGTAGCGCCGCAGCAGTTCCATCACGCCGTTGGGCGTGGCGGAGATGAAGGTGGGCAGGCCCAGCGTCATCTTGCCCACATTGGTGGGGCTGAAGCCGTCGACGTCCTTGGCCGGGTCGATGGCCAGGGTCACCTTGATCTCGTCGATGTGCTTGGGCAGCGGCACTTGCACGATGAAGCCGTCGATCTCCGGGTCCTTGTTCAGCTGATCGATTCTGGCCAGCAGTTCTGCTTCGGTGACGCTGGCCTCCAGGCGGATGAGCGTCGATTTGAAGCCCACCTGGGCACAGTCCAGCACCTTGCTGTTGACATAGGTTTCGCTGGCGCCGTCATTGCCCACCAGGATCGCGGCCAGATGCGGAATCTTGCCGCCGCTGGCCTTGATGAGCGCCACTTGTTCCGCAATCTCCGCCTTGATCTGTTCGGAAGTTGCC
>JALREE010000003.1 GCA_023256835.1 Pseudomonadales bacterium
CTCCCAAGAACGGCTTCTTCTACGTGCTGGACGCCGCCACCGGCGAGTTCATCTCCGCCGAGAACTTCATCAACGTGAACTGGGCCACCCACATCGACCCGGACACCGGCCGCCCGGTGGAGAACCCCGACGCGCGCTATGAGCTGAGCGAGAACGGTTTCATCGTGATCCCAGGCCCGCTGGGCGGACATAACTGGTATCCCATGGCCTTCAGTCAGAACACCGGCCTGGTCTACGTTCCCGTCACCGAGAATTTTGCCGGCTACTACCCAGACCGCGAGTTCGTGGTGAACCCCACTGGCTGGAACACCGGCAATGACTTTGCGCGCGGCGCCGGCCTGGTGCGCAGTGCGGCCCAGCGTCCGACCAATACCGCCTTTCTGATGGCCTGGGACCCGGTAACTCAGACCGAACGCTGGCGCGTGACCCACACCGTGACCACCGATGGCGCCGGCGTGCTGGCCACGGCCGGCGGCCTGGTGTTCCAGGGCAACCGTTCGGGCGAGTTCGTGGCCTACAACGACGAGACAGGCGAGCGCCTGTGGGCCGGCGTCACCCAGGCCGGCGTGATGGCCGCACCGTCCACCTACGCCATCAATGGCGAACAGTACCTGGCCCTGATGGTGGGCGCGCCCTCCGCGTTCGGCGGCAACTCCGGCGTGCCCACGGGCTTCTCGGTGACCACCACCGCATCCTCCAACAACTCGCGCCTGCTGGTGTTCAAGCTGGGCGGCACCGCCGCGCTGGCTACCGAGCCCGTGCCCCAGCCGGAGACCACCACCGGCACCCGCGTGCTGCCTCAGACCAGCGCGTCCAATGAAGTGATCGCACAGGGCCAGCGCGCCTATGAGCAGATCTGCAGCGCCTGCCACGGTACCAATGCCGTCAGCAGCCGCGCCGGCGTGTTCCCCGACCTGCGCATGAGTGCCCGCCTGGGCGATGCCGCCGCGTGGAGCGCGGTGGTGGTGGATGGCATCCTGGCCGACCGCGGCATGGTGTCTTTCGCGGCGAGCCTGCGTGAGGGCGATGTGGAAGCGATCCGCGCGTTCGTGATCCGCCGCGCGAATCAGGATCTGGGGAACTGAGAACCGGGGTCAGAGACACTTTCTTCGGCAAGTGTCTCTGACCCCAATGGCACCTTTGCTGTCACACACCCCCGCTACCCTGTGGCGCGAGACGTCCTCTCGACTTGCCACAGGAGCAGCCCATGTCCTTCACTCGCTTTCCCTGCGCCACGAGCCTTGCACTGGCCGGCGCGTTCTCGCTCACTACTGCGCCACTGCACGCCGCCGACAATCTCCTGATCGTCACGCTTGACGGCCTGCGCTGGCAGGAGCTTTACCGCGGCCTCGATCACGCGCTTGCCACCCATCCCGACTATTCGCCACGCAGCGAGCAGCTGCTGGCGCAGTTCTGGAACGAAGACCCGTCGGTGCGGGCGCGCAAGCTCTTTCCCTTCCTGCACGAGGTGGTGTTCCCGCAGGGCACTCATGCCGGCAATCGCGATGCCGGCTCCTGCGCCCGCATCAGCAATCCCTGGCATTTTTCCTTTCCCGGCTACAGCGAGATCCTGAGCGGTGTGGTCAATCGAAGCATCGACACCAATGGCAAGAATCCCAACCCGGAGCGCACGCTGCTGGAGCTGCTCGACGGGACGCCCGCGTTCGCCGACCGCGTCGCGGCCTTCGCCTCCTGGGACGTGTTTCCGTGGATCTTCAATGTCGAACGCAGCGGCCTGCCGGTGAATGCGCTGGGCACGAGCGTGACGGCGAACACGCCACTCGAAGCCACCCTGCTGCAATTGAGCGAGGACATTCCGCCGCCCTGGGAAACTGTGCGACACGACGCCTTCACGCATCACTACGCCCTCGAGCATCTGCGTACCGAACGCCCGCGGGTGACCTTCATCAGCTATGGCGAGACTGACGACTTCGCCCATGACGGCCGCTACGACGAGTACATCTTCGCGGCGCAGCGCACCGATCGCTTCATACGCGAGCTGTGGGAATTCGTGCAGGGCACCGAGGGCTATCGGGACAACACCGTGTTGTTCATCACCGTGGATCACGGGCGCGGTGAGACGCCGCTGGAGACCTGGCAGTACCACGCCAGCAAGGAGTCGCTGACGGGTTACATGCAGTCACTGGCAAAGTACGAGGACGGCATCGTGGGCTCCGAGGACGTCTGGATGGCGGCCATGGGGCCGGGTGTCCCTGTCCGAGGCTCGCTGGCCAATGGCGATGCAGCCTGCCTCACGTCCAACCGCATCGCGGCGACGCTGCTGCAGTATCTCGACGTGGACTACCGCACACTCAACAGCGCCATGGGCGCCCCGCTGCAGGAGTTCCTGCCATGAGAGACGCACGCCAGCGCTGCCCAACATCCCACCCTGTGAGGACATCTGACCCTGTGGGAGCCTGCTTGCAGGCGAACTCCCGTCGCTCCCTGCTGCTGGCCCTGAGCCTGCTCACAGCGAGCCTCTCTCCCGCAGCCGACGCCCAGGACATCAGCCGCATCGCCTTCGGCTCCTGCGGGGACCAGACCAAGCCGCAGCCGATCTGGACGCCCATCCTGGCCGATGCGCCGGACCTGTTCATCCTGCTCGGCGACAATGTCTATGCCGACACGGACGACCCGGTGGAACTG
>JALREE010000088.1 GCA_023256835.1 Pseudomonadales bacterium
CTGCCATCGGTTGTGGCAAGTAGTCGCAGCGCACGCAGATCACGCTGAGCGTGCCGGGCACCAGTTCCGCAGGCCTGCTGCGCTTCGTCCCGTGTCGGGACAGCCAGGCCATCTCCCCGTTGTACTGGTGGTGCAATGAAAAAAAGATGGACTGCGACGGCTGAAACAGATTGCGGAATACGGCTGCAAGTTCGAGCGGGCGGGCAGTATACGTCGGGAGGGGGGGTGGCGGCCAGCGGAGAGTGTTGAGCGGCCAGCGAGCTATGGGCAGATTCTTTCGGCCCCGGGGAGCGGGGGGCCCCTGCGGCGGCTGACCCGCACCCCTCCCGGGTGCCCTCGCATCGCAAAGAGCCTCGGTCTCTTTGCTCACTCGGTGCGGGTCTCTTATGCCGCTGCACAGGGCACCCGCTCCCCGGAGCCTCGCCTTTCGCCAGCGAACGGCTCGCTGGCTTCGCTCACCTCAAAGTCAAAGGGAATTCAAGAACGCGACCGCCCGGTCCGGAAAGTCGGTGAAGACGCCGTCCACGCCGGCATCCACGTAGAACAGCTTCAGCATGTCCTCGAAACTCGTGGCGTAGTCGGGCACATGGCCGGCGTCCAGGCGGAAGGTGTAGGGGTGCACCTGCAGGCCCGCCGCATGGGCGAAGCCGACCAGGCCGCTGATGCGCGGTGCGCCGCGGGGGGACTCGCGGTCGATGATCATGCCCTTCTCCGGCCCCAGCCCGTCGGCGTACTGGGCGATCTGCCGGATGCCGTCCTCGGTCTGCATCCAGGCGTTCTCCTCGCCGCCATCCAGCAACTGCACCAGGTTCAGCTCGATGCCCAGCGCGGGCTGCAGCTCGTCATGCACACGCTTGAGCTCGTCGAACTCGAAGGTCTGCACGAACACCTTGTCCTGCTTGCTGGTGTAGTCGTAGCGCTTGAGCGTTTCCAGCACCGCGCGGCCCAGGTCCTTGCCTTCGGCCAGATGGAAGGCGGGAGACTTCAGCTCGGGATAGATGCCGATGTCCTTGCCGGTGGAATGGTTCAGGCCCTGAATCAGTTCGATCTCCTGCGCCAGGGTGTGCACCTTGAAGCTGGAGGTGAACATGGGGAAACGCTGGGGGTAATTGAGCGTGCGGACGCCGTTCTCGACGCTGAAGCCTTCGGTGACATCCAGCGACTGGATCTCGGCCAGGGTGAAGTCCACGGCATAGTGCATGCCGTCGGCACGCGCGCGGCCAGGGAACTTGTCGGCGACATTGGTGGTGCGGTCGAGGGTGATGTCGTGGATCACGATGAGCTGATCGTCGCGGGTCATCACCACGTCCTGCTCGATGTAGTCGGCACCCATGGCATAGGCCATGGCCTTGGACTCCAGGGTATGTTCGGGCAGATAGCCGCTGGCGCCGCGGTGGGCGACCACCACCTTACCGGTGGATTGGGCGTGGGCTGTCAGTGCCAGGCTCATGGCGAGGGCTCCTGTGGCGAGGGTGTGCAGCAATGCGGGCAGTTTCATGGAAAATCCCTGTGGGGTCGGGTTGGGCGGAATCCTAGCGTATGTGGGGCGTGTGTCGGTAGTGTGACGCGCGGGCTGGATCTGCGCCTGGATCTCGGCCGTTGGCCGGGGGCGGTCTGGTCCGGACACGCCACAAGTACATCCCTGTAGGCTCGGCGCCCGCCATCCCTGGCGGGCGACGGTCCGGTCCAGACCGCCCCCGGCCAGCGACCTCTCTCAATGCGTGCATCCAGCCCGCGCGTCACACTGCCGACACAGCGCGGGGAGCCAAGTCTTGGTCTCCCACTCCGGGCGTGCCGGCGAACCTGGCACGGAATCGGAGGGCTGCTGCGCGGGTCGGCTCTTGCAGACCGTGAGCCGCCTGGACGGCGGCGAGCCGAGCCCCCATGGATGGGTTCACGGCGTGTCTGCAAGAGCCGACCCGCGCAGCAGACCCGGCACAAACCACAGGTTCGCGGGCAAGCCCGCTCCTACAGTCTGTAGCGCAGCTTTACCACCCAGTTATCGACCACCTGATCCAGCCACGCGTGTTCGAACATGCCGGCGTAGTCGTCCTCGAAGGTGCGCGCCAGATTGCCGCCCCGCGTGTAGACGAAGAACAGGTCCGACAGCGGCGCGATCTCCCAGCGGTACCGCGCCTGGAAGCTCATGCGACTGATGGCGAAATCGTCCGTACCCGCCGTGACATCGCCGGTGGGTACCAGAGACTCCACCCGCGCCGCATTCACCTGATAGAAGCGGTTCTCGAAGGCCTTGATGCCCGTCCACTGCAGCGAGAAGCGCAGCTGCTGCTTCGCATTGATGAAGTAGTCCAGCTCCGCGCGCGGCGCCCACTCGTTGGCCTCGAAGGCCGTCATGCGGCCATTGCCCTGATGGATCAGCCAGGCCTCGCGATCGACATAGCGCGCGCTCAGGTCCATGGAGAGTCGATCGTTCGGGTTCCAGGTCACCCCCGCGTTGTAACTCAGATTGCGCAGGCCCAGGTCCTCCTGCCCCGCATTGAGGCCCACCGTCCACGAGAAAGGCCGCGCCCGGTCACTGCGCCAGGAGGCATCCACGGCCCAGCGTTCCGGAATCTTGAAGGTGCCATTGCCGCGACTCAGCGTGTCGTCCACGCGCGGCGGGAAATAGCGCAGCGTGGTGTTGAAGGTGTCGTTGTCCTGGAAGGTGAGGTTCTCGGTGTAGAAGAAGCCCAGCCGCACCGGGCGGCCGTCGGTGTTCCACTGATTGTTGACTTGCACGGTGCGCGAGCGGGTGCGCAGGCCGGCCACGTCCGACTGCGTGATGTTGAAGCGGTAATCGCCCTGCACCAGATCGTTGCGGGTCAGAAAGCCGATGTCGTTCAGCTCCAGCTCGTCGTCCATGTACGTGGCCGTGAGCGAGTGCTGCACGCCGCGCGCGGGGCGATAGTCGACATCGAAGTACACGCCGCTGCCGGTGACATCGCGCACATCGCTGTGCACC